>JBAVNO010000001.1:0-1744 GCA_049691095.1 Alphaproteobacteria bacterium
GGCCCCAACTTTTCGCCTGGCCGGCGTGCGGCTTCACGGCCAAGCCTGGGCGCGGCCGCGATCAACGAGCGGGTGTAGGGATGGGCGGGCGCGCCAAGCACGCGCGCGCGCGAGCCGGTTTCGACGATCCGGCCCAGATACATCACCGCGACCCGGTCGGCGAGGAAGTCGACGGCCGCGATGTCGTGGCCGATGAACAGCAGCGACAGGCCGAGCCGCGCCTTGAGGTCGGCCAGCAGATTGAGGATCTGGCTCTGGATGGAGACGTCGAGGGCCGAGACGGGCTCATCGGCGATGACGACCTCGGGATCGACGGAGAGCGCGCGGGCGAGCGCGATGCGCTGGCGCTGGCCGCCCGAAAATTCGTGAGCGTAACGGCCGGCATCGGCGCCTCGAAGCCCCACCGCGTCGAGAAGCTCCGCCACCTTCCGGCGGCGCGCGGTTCGCGTGCCGAGCCCGTGAATGGCCAGCGGCTCGGCGATGATGCGGCCCACGGTCATGCGCGGGTCGAGCGAGCCGAACGGATCCTGGAACAGCATTTGGACGGCGCGCCGGAAGGCGCGCACCTGCGCCCGGTCCGCACTCGACAGCGCCCGCCCCCGGAACGCGATCTCGCCCGCCGCCCGGCGATGCAACAGGACGAGCGCCCGGGCCAAGGTCGTCTTGCCGCAGCCGCTTTCGCCCAGCAGCGCCAGCGTCTCGCCCCGGCCCAGCACCAGATCGACCGACTCGACCGCCTTCAATACCGGCCGCGGGCCGAACAGACCTTCGCGGCGCAACGGAAAATGCACCGAGAGTCCGCTGGCCTCGAGCAGCGCTTCCGGTTCCGCGGAAGGGGCGCCGGCGTCGGGCATCACGGTTCCGCCTTGTAGCAGGCGACGACGTGCCCCGGATCCGCGCGCAACACGTCGAGCACGGGTTCGCGGGCGCGGCAGGCGTCGTCGGCCAAGGCGCAGCGGTCCGAGAACCGGCAGCCGGGCGGAAGACGGCGCGGGTCAGGAACCATGCCGCCGATCACCGGAAGGCGCGCGAGGCCCGAGCCGATCCTAGGCAGCGTCGCGATCAGACCCGCGGTATAGGGATGGGCGGGCCGCGCGAACAGGCGGGCCGCCGGCGCGTGCTCGACGATGCGGCCCGCGTACATGATCGCCACTTCGTCGGCGATGTCGGACACCACCGCCAGGTTGTGGCTGATGAACAGGATGGCCATGCCCATCTCGTCGCTGAGCGACAGGATGAGATCGAGAATCTCGGCCTGGGTGGTCACGTCGAGCGCGGTCGTCGGCTCGTCGGCGATCAGGAGATCGGGCCGGCAGGCGAGCGCCATGGCGATCATGACCCGCTGGCGCATGCCGCCCGAAAGTTGATGGGGATAGTCGCGGGCGCGCCGCGCCGGGTCGTTTATCCGCACCCTGGCCAGCATGTCCACCGCCGCGGCCCGCGCGTCGGCGGGGCGAAGCCCGCGGTGGATGACGAACACCTCGGCGATCTGCTCGCCCACTTCCATGACCGGGTTGAGGGACGTCATCGGCTCCTGGAAGATCATCGCGATGCGGTTGCCGCGAACCGTCTCCAGCTCGCGCTCGGCGGCGCCGGCAAGCTCGCGGCCGTCGAAGAGAATTTGCCCGCCCGTGACCGCGCCCGCTGGCGGAATCAGCCCGAGGCAGGCCAGCGCCGTCACCGTCTTTCCGCAGCCGCTTTCGCCCACCAGCGCGAACGTCGTTCCCCGCGCAATCGAGAACGA
>JBAVNO010000002.1:0-1611 GCA_049691095.1 Alphaproteobacteria bacterium
GTCCCGGGTCGCCCGGCCCAAGCCGCGCCTTTTACGTCTTGGCCGTCTTGGTCGTCTTGGTCGTCTTGGTCTGCCGCATGATGACCCATTGCTGGGTGATGGAAAGGATGTTGTTCCAGGCCCAATAGATCACCAGACCGGCCGGGAATTGCGCCAGCAGGAAGGTGAAGACGACCGGCAGCATCAGGAAAATGCGCGCCTGAACGGGATCGGGCGGCGGCGGGTTCAACTTCTGCTGCAGGAACATGGTGACGCCCATGATGAGCGGCCAGATCCCGATGTTGAGGAACTGGAGGTGGTACTGGGCCGGGTCCCACGGGATGGCTCCGAACAAGGTGAAGACCGACAGCGGATCGGGCGCGGAAAGGTCCTTGATCCACCCGTAGAAGGGCGCATGCCGCATCTCGATGGTGACGAACAGCACCTTGTAGAGGGCAAAGAACACTGGGATCTGGACCAGCACCGGCAGACATCCCGCGGCCGGGTTCGCCTTCTCGCGGGAGTAGAGGTCCCGTATCTCCTGGTTGAGGCGGGTGGGGTCGTCCTTGTAGGCCTCGCGAAGGCGCAGCATCTCCGGCTGCAGCGCCTTCATCTTGCTCATCGCCCGGTACGACTTGTTGGCGAGCGGGAAGAAGATGAGCTTGATGATGACGGTCAGCAGAAGGATGGCGAGGCCGAAATTGCCGAGCCAGGAATGGAAGGTGCTGAGCACGTAGAAGATCGGCTTGGTCAGGAAATAGAACCAGCCGAAATCCACCGCCAGATCGAGCCGCGCGATGCCCAGCGTGTCGGTGTAACGGTCGAGCAGACGGACCTCCTTGGCGCCGGCGAACAGGCGGCTGTTCACTTCGCCGCTCGCGCCCGGAGCAATCGTGAGCGCCGCGCCCAGCGTGTCGACCTGGTACTTGTCCGTCCCTCCGGGGTTGGCGTAGTTGAAACTCGCGGTCACGGTCGCCTTTGGATCGGGCACGAGCGCGGCCAGCCAGTATTTGTCGGTGATGCCGATCCAGCCGTCGACTTTGTCCGCCGCGACGTGCTTTTTCTCCTTGAGGTCCTTGTATCCGACGTGGCGTTCGGATTGGAACGACGGATTGCCGTAGAGGCTGCCGCCCAGGAAACCGATCGGCCCCTCGTAGAGGATGTAGTAACCGAGGATCTTGGGCGTTCCCGTGCGCGAGATCAGGGAGTAGGGAAGCAGGGTGACCGGCTGCGTCCCATGGTTCTCCACGGATTGCGTGATCGAGAACATGAAATTGTCGTCGAGCGCGATCGTGCGCTTGAACACCAGGCCTTCGCCGTTGTCCCAGGTCAGCGTCACCGGGTGTTCCGGCGTCAGCAGGTCGCCGTCGGCCTTCCACACCGTGCCGGCGTCGGGGAGCTTGGGCGCGGCGCCGGACGGAACCCAGCCGAGCTCGGCGAAATAGGCGTTCGCGGTGCCGCTCGGGTTCAGGAGATCGATCTCGGGGCTGTGCTTGTCGACGCTCGCGTGATAATCGGCCAGGCGCACGTCGTCGAACCGCCCGCCCTTGAGCGCGAACGAGCCGTCGAGCCGCGGCGACTTGATGCGGACCCGGGGCCCGGCGGCGAGCGCCTGCTCCCGCGTCATGGGTG
>JBAVNO010000003.1:0-3742 GCA_049691095.1 Alphaproteobacteria bacterium
CCGCCGGGCCGTCCGCCCCGCGTCGCGCCGGCGCCGTGGGCTGCGCCTTGGTCCGGCGGAGCACGCTTTTCAAACGGGCATGGAGCTCGCGAAGATTGAAAGGCTTGGTGATGTAATCGTCGGCCCCGCGTTCCAATCCCTCCACCCGGTGGGCGGCGTCGTCCTTCAGCGTGAGGATGATGATGGCGACGTCGAAATCCTGCCGCAGGCGGCGCGTGAGCGTCAGTCCATCCTCGCCCGGCATCACCAGATCGAGGATCACGGCGTCCACCGGCGATTCTCCGTCGCGCGCCGCCTCGTCCAGCACACGCGTCATCGCTTCGCCGTTGGCGGCTACGCTGACGCGGTATCCGTGCTGGGACAGGTATTGCTGCAGCAGCTTGCGGATGCCCGGCTCGTCGTCGACGACGAGGATGTGTTCGTGATGGGTCATTTCATGATGGGCCATAAAACGTCCTGATCGTCGCGCCTCGCCCGCGGCAGCATTCGTCTCGCCGGTCGCGTGGCCACGCGGCGTGCGAACCGCCGAAATCGCATCGCTTCCGCGCAGAATACCCGTTCGCGTCACCGATCCAAGGCCCTCGATCCGATTCCCGTCCCGAACGCCGGCCACTGTTACACGCGATTTACAATTTTTACGGTGCAAAGGGAGCACGGGACAATTACGACTGACATCACTGCATCACGGCCCGACGCCGCCGCGCCATCGGGTGTGACCACGCGAACGGCCGATAAGAAACAATAAGGCAGGGGGATCATCGTGAGAACATCGGGAATTGTCGTGGCAATTTCCATCACGCTGGCCGGTGCGGCTTCGGCCGGCGCCGCGGCCTTGGCCGCAGATCCGGGCGCTCGAGCCGGCGCCCAACCCGGTACTCAAGACGGCGCCCAACCCGGTACTCAAGACGGCGCCCAAACCGGCGCCCAAACCGGCGCGGGCGCGGGCGCGGCGGAAGGACAGCCCGCCACCGTCTTCACCCTGCCCACGGTCGAGATCATCGGCACCTCGCCGGTGATGGGCACCGGCATCGAGAAGGACAAGGTCCCCGCCAACGTCCAGACCATCGGGACCAAGCAACTGGATCGGCCCGGCGCGGCCACGCTGGCCGACATCCTCAATTCGTCCGTCGGCAGCGTCAGCATCAACGACACCACGGTCAATCCCTTCCAGCCGGACGTGAACTTCCGCGGCTTCACCGCCTCGCCCCTGCTGGGCGTGCCCCAGGGCATCGCCATCTACCAGAACGGCGTGCGCGTCAACGAGCCCTTCGGCGACACGGTGCAGTGGGACATGGTGCCGGAATTCGCCATCGATTCGGTGCAGGTCATTCCGGGATCGAATCCGGTCTACGGCTTGAATGCGCTGGGCGGCGCCATCGCCATGCAGATGAAGAACGGGTTCGGTTTCCAGGGCGGAAGCGCGGAAGCCTACGGCGGCTCGTTCGGCCGCAAGCAGGGGACGATGGAGTACGGGGCTCAGGCCGGCGATTGGGCGTTCTATTTCGGCGGCACCGGGTTCGACGAGGACGGCTGGCGCGATTTCTCGCCCTCGACCGTGGGCCAGGCGTTCAGCGACCTGCGCTACCGGGGCGAAAACACCGAGGTCGGCCTCTCCATCACCTATGCCGACACCAACATTCACGGCGTGCAGCCGGCGCCCGTGGAGCTGCTCGCGCAGGATCGGGCCGCCGCGTTCACCGGCCCCGACTTCACCCAGAACAAGCTCTTCGGCGCCACCTTGGACGGCAACGCCTTCCTGACCGATACCGTTTCGGTGCAGGGCAACGCCTATCTGCGGCGCCTCCTCAGCCACGGGCTCAACAGCAACCAGGCCGATTTCGCCGATTGTACCGGCATCGGCGGCCCGCCCGGCACGCTGTGCTCGGATGCCGGCACGGTCAACGAGGCCCAGATCACGGACACCCACGGCAATCCCATCCCGACCAGTGTGGGCGGCGACGGGGTCAACGTCACCAGCACGACCGATACACTCGCGGTCGGCGGCTCGTTGCAGACGACCATCGCCGAGGATGTGCTCTCCCGCAAGAACCAGCTCGTCGCGGGCGCGAGCATGGACGTGGGCCGGGTCAACTTCCGCAACGAGGGCAACATCGGATTCCTCGATTCCTCCCGCCTGGTGCAGACGAGCGGCATCTACATCGGCGGCCCGGACTTCAACACTCTGCTCGATACCCAAAACACCTATTTCGGCCTTTACGCGTCCGACAATTTCTCGATCACCGACGCGCTGACGCTGCAGGTCTCGGGCCGCTACAACCACGCGCGGGTGAAGCTCATGGACCGCTTCGGCACCGATCTCGACGGCGAGCACAGCTTCAACCGGTTCAACCCGGCCATGGGGCTCACCTACAAGATCACCGACGACGTCAGCACCTACGCCAGCTACAGCGAGGCCAACCGCGCGCCGACCTCGGTGGAATTGAGCTGCGCCGACCCGACCAAGCCGTGCCGCGTGCCCAACGCGTTCCTGTCCGACCCGGCGCTGGGCCAGGTCGTGTCGCGGTCGGTCGAGGCGGGGTTGCGCGGGCGCGTCACGGCGCTGGACGGCGAGGCGCCGATCAACTGGTCGGTGACGGGCTTCGGAACGCGCAATTTCAACGACATCATCTTCGTCAGCACCGGAGCCGGAACCGGCGGCGGGTTCTTCCAGAACGCCGGCATCACCCAGCGCATGGGCGTCGAGGTGGGCTTGAACGGCAACGTCGGAAAGCTCGGCTGGTACGTGAATTACTCGTACACGCGGGCGACGTTCGAATCGAACCTGACTATGGCGAGCCCCTTCAATCCGTTCGCCGACGCCAACGGCGACATCCATGTCCAGCCCGGCAACCGGATTCCCGGCATCCCGCTTCACACCGCGAAGATCGGCGTCAACTACGACGTGACCAAGGACTGGAACGTCGCCCTCGAGACCATCGTCAATTCGGGCCAGTTCCTGCGTGGCGACGAGGCCAATCTGCTCGATCCCGTTTCGGGCTATGCCGTCGTCAATCTCAACAGCAGCTATCGCCTGGGCGACAACGTCGAGGCCTTCGTCAAGGTCAACAATCTGTTGGACACCAATTACGAGACCTTCGGCGCGCTCGGCTCTCCGGGCGAGGTGCTGCCCGGCTTCACCGATCCCCGCTTCCTTTCGCCCGGCGCGCCGATCGGGGCCTGGGCGGGCTTGCGCGTGAAATTCTGACGCCGGTCTGACGCCCGAGAGCCGGATCGGCCGGGCCGCCCGCTGCTCCTCCCCGGCCGGCCGATCCGGACTTTCGAACTCCGCCGCCGCCCCTTTGCCACGAGTGAGCTATTGCAGCCGGTAGGTGACCGGAACCTCGAACACCGCCTGATCCCGATCGAGCGACTTGGGCAAAGGCGGGAATGGGGCCGCCTCGCGCACGGCGTCGAGCGAGGCATCGACCAGCCGCTCGGGCGATTCGGTCGGCGAACTGGCATCGACGAGCGTCCCGTCGCGCGCGATCTTGAGGCGCACCGTCACCGTGCCCTGCTCGCGGCGGCGCACCGACTGGCTGGGATAGACCTTCTTGCGGTCGATCATCGTGAACAGGGTGGTGAGATAGCGGCTCATCTCGTCCTGCGCCTTGGCGCCGGCCACGCCGGTTTCGATGCCCTTGGGCGGCCGCGCCGCCTGGCTCGGCGGACCGCCTGCCGCTCCCGAAACGGCGCCAGAGGGAACGGGCGCGGTCGCAGGCGGGCCGGGGGCAACGGGGGGCGC
>JBAVNO010000004.1:0-3777 GCA_049691095.1 Alphaproteobacteria bacterium
GGGCAGGAACGCCGCCGGATCGATGGCGTATTTCGCGATCGAGCTTCCCAGCACCAGGACCTGGGGCCGCGCTTGCGCGATCCGAACCGCCGGCGATGCGCCGCTTGCCGGGTACAAGCGATCGAGCAGGACTCCCCCGGCCCGGTCCGCGGCGAAAAGGCCTAGCGCCAGAAGCACCAGCGCGAGCGCGACCGTCCGCGCGGACGCCCCAGAAGCGGACGCCCTGGAAGGGGACGGCCTAGAAACGGAAGTAGATGAAGGCACGGCCCGCCTCGTTTCCGATCAACAGCACCAGGAGAAGCAGCATCCCCGTCATCATCACCCTCGGCGCCACGCCGCGCCAGCCCTGCCAGTCGGGCGCGAAACGGGCGATTGCGTCGAACCCGGCCAGGATGCCGAGCGAGAAGGCGCCATAGGCCATGACGTCGAACGAGGTGAGGAGCCCGGGCTTCCCGGCCGCGATCGCGCCCAGGAGATCGACGTAGTCGCGAAGCGATGCGGCGCGGATGAGCGCGAGCAGGGCGACGACGACATGGAAGGTGACGAACATGGCGAGCGCCGTCGACCAGAACGGCGCCCGCCCGCGGCGGATGAATTTCGGCGCTCGTCGCGCCCGCGTGTTGTGAACGAAGACGAGCGCCGCCATGACGGCGCCGAACAGAATGAAGTTCCAACCCGCGCCGTGCCACAGCCCCATCGCCAGCCAGGTGACGATCAGCGTCAGCCCTTCCTGCGCCCCTCGCGGCCAGGACTTGTGCGCGACCGACCAGGTCGCGAGCGGCCGGTACACGTAATCGCCGATCCAGCGGGTCAGGCTGATGTGCCAGCGCTGCCAGAATTCGGCGATGTCGCGGGCGAAGAAGGGCTGGCGGAAATTGAGCGTCAGCCGGATGCCGAACAGCCGCGCGCTTCCCAGCGCGATCAGGGAATAGCCGAAGAAATCCCCATAGAGCTGGAAGGCGAAGCCATAGAGCCCGAGCAGCGCGGTGGCCGAGGCGTTGCGGGCCGGCTCGCTGAACACGGTATCGACATAGACGGCCAGCCGGTCGCCGACACAGGTCTTGAGGAACAGCCCGAAGGCCAGCATCAGGATCGCGTCGAGGATGTCGTCGGGTTCGGGCCCGGGGGCGCGGTCGAGCTGCCGCCCCAGGTGCGGGAACCGCTCGATCGGCCCGGACAGCACCGAGGGAAAGAACGACACGAACAGGGCAAACAGCGCGAAGTCGGTTTCGGGGCGCACCGCCTTGCGCGCCACGTCGAATACGTATCCCAGGCACTGGAAGGTGAAGAACGACAGGCCGACGGGGATGAGCACGCCGCCCCAGCGCCCCCAATCCAGCGTCGAGACCGGGATGACGGACTGGCGCAGGCCCTCGGACAGCACCAGCGCGTACTTATAGAAGAGGAGCGGGCTCAGGATGAGCAGCGTCCAAAGGGCGACCTGCCAGCGTGCCTGCGGCCAGCGGTCGATCGCAAGCGCCGCCCCGTACCCGGCGGCGATGATGCCGACGAGATAGACCGTGAACGCCCAGTTGAAGCTGCCGTAGAAGGCGAGGCTCGCCGCCAGCAGCAGGTATTTGCGCAGGCGCGGCGCTGCGGCCGCGTGGACGACGGCGAGCGCGAGCACGAACAGGATGTAGGGAATCGACGCCGTGCTCATTCCGATTCGAGCGCCTTCTCGAACAGGATGCGGTTGGAGCGCCGGCCTTCGGCCACGAACGCGCCGGCGACCGTTCCCACCCGGCGAAAGCCGGCCTTGTCGAGGCACGCCAGCGACGGCGCGTTGGGCTCGCCCACCCAGGCGGTGACGGCATGGAGGCGAAGCGGATTGGCCGTGAGCAGTTTCCCGATCGCCGCGGCGGCGATGCCCCGGCCCAGCGCCCCTTCCTCGCCGATCAGGTACCACATGTTGGCGACGCCATCCTCGCGGTCGATGGTATCGAAGGCGATCAGCCCCACGGGGCGCCGGCTTGCCTCGATCACGTGCCACGACTGATCGGCCCGGCGCAGCCCCGAGCGCACCAGGGCCGGCGTCATGCCGCCGTGGCGGAGATTCGACGTCAGATAGCGGATCACACGCGGATCGTTGAGCCAGCGCGCGAGGGTCTCCGCGTCTTCCGCCGCAGCGGGCCGCACGGTCACGTCGTTCTGGCGATGGGGTCGTTCGTCTGCCACGCCGTAAACTCCTCCCGCAGGCGGGCCGGCCAGTGCTCCGCCTCGATCCCGTGCTGGGCGATAAGGGCGAGCGCCAGGCGCTCGTGACCGAAGCCGAGGCAGCCGGTCTGGATCGGACGCCCGGCGCGGGTGATGTCGAACGCCTTGCCGAAGCTGACGCCGTGAAGGTTGGAGGACATGACCGCGAGCGTCGCGGCCTCCCCCGGCAGCGCCGCGCGGTATTCCATCTTCATGGCCATGCGCCGCTGATGCGCGGCCTTGATCTCGTAATCGCTGGTGAAGAAGGGATCGTTGGCGGCGACGAGCTCGCCGTAGAGCCGCCAGTCCTGGGCCAGGGCCGTCATCAGGTCGACGGTGCGGGCGCGGGACGCGCGCATGAACGCGCCGTCGCCCAGAAAGATCACTTCGCGGAGCGAGAACTCGAGCAGCCGCCCGGTGTCGCGATGATTCGCGGCCTCGAACCGGTGGCACTTGGCGAGCGCGGTGAGGGCCAGGTTCTCCGGCACCTCGCTGCCGCGCCGCGCCGCATAGCAGTGGTAACAGGTGGAAGGGTTCTGCACGAGCTCCACCGCCGCGGTCTCGTCGCGGGACGGCGCGACGGCCGCGCCTTGGTCCCGCGCGCGGGCCGCGAACCGGTCGAGCAGCGCGAGATCCTGAGTCAGATGCGTCAGGAAATGCAGGTGCTCCGGGAACGAGGCCAGGTGATCGGCCCGGCCCAGGTCGGCCACCGGGATGCAGTTGGGATAGGTCTCCTCGCGCGCGGAAAACGGCGCGGCGAAGCGCGCCAGAATCGCGGCGTCGAGGAAACGGAGGAGCGTGCTGACCGGTTCCCGAAACACGAACAGCCCGCGCGCGATCTCCTGCATCGCGCCCCGCGCCTTGAGGTCCCCCAGGGCGCGCTTGTCGCCGAAGCCCCGCGGGGGCTCGAGCCGGAACTCGGGCGCCGGCGAGGGCGGCGGCGGGGTCCGGAAGCGCTCGATCAGCGCCCTCAGGCCCGATTCCAGGATCGCCCGGTCCACCGGTTCCGCCACCGTGAAGTCCCAGCCGTCGTCGGCCGCGTCCACGGCGACGATCGCCGGGTGGATGAAGGCGGCGGCATAGGTGACCTGCGCCCGGCCCGATTCGGGCGGGCGGATCTTCACCGCGAGCCGGGTCTGGCCGCTTGCCACCATTCACGCCGCCCGCACGGTGTCGATGTGATCCGCGATGCGGCCCGCGGTCCTCAGGTCGTTGAAGAAATCGGCGTTGCCGATGTCGGTCCCGAACCGGTCCTTGGCCCACTCGATGAGGCGGACCAGGGAAAAGGAATCGAGATAGCCCAGGTCGAACAGGTCCGCCGCGTCGGAGAAATCGGGATCGGTGGGCGCGACGTTCGCCTCCGCGCGGATGAAATCCATCACTGCATCTCGTGTTTCGTGCGCCATGCCAAGCCGCCTTTTTGCGGCACTAGTGCTAGGCGGTTTCGAGACCTTCCGCAAGCCGGTCGAGCGGCCCGCGGCGGCTACAGGAAGCTGTAAGGGTCGATATCGACGCGCACGCGCACGGACGCGGGCCGCCGCACCGCGTCCAGCCAGCGGCGGATCTCGTCCTGCAACGGGGTAC
>JBAVNO010000005.1:0-1866 GCA_049691095.1 Alphaproteobacteria bacterium
TGGCTGCGCTCAGCCGGGGCGCCAGCGTCGACGATGCGGTACGCCGCGGCAAGGTCGGCCGGCGCACGTTCTACGATTGGCGCACGAAGGACAAGGCCTTCAACCAGCAGGTGCTCGATGCCATGGAGGCCGGGACCGACGTCCTCGAGGACGAGGCCAGGCGCCGCGCCGTGGATGGCGTGCGCAAGCCGGTGTACCAGGGCGGGAAGCGCGTCGGCTACGTCCAGGAATACTCCGACGTCCTGCTCATCTTCCTGCTCAAGGCGCGCCGGCCGGACAAATACCGGGATCGGTTCGAGGCCAAGGGGGATGCAGGTGGCGGCTTCACGATCAGGGTGGATCTGAGCTGAGGCCGTGAAGGGCATCGACTACAAGCCGCCGGGCCCGGTGCTGCGCGCCTTCCTGCGCAGCGGGGCCTTCGTGCGCGGTATCCGCGGGCCGATCGGCTCCGGCAAATCTACCGCGTGCTGCATCGAGATCGTGAGGCGGGCCGGCCAGCAGGCCCCGGGCCCGGACGGGATAAGGCACTCGCGCTGGGCGGTCATCCGCAACACACAGCCGGAGCTCAAGACCACCACCATCAAGACCTGGCTCCAATGGATGCCGCAGAGCATCGGCCAGTGGCGCGAGCAGGGGCCGCCCTCGCACCGCATCACACAGGATGGCATTGACATCGAGGTGCTGTTCGTCGCCCTGGACCGCCCCGAGGACGTGCGCAAGCTCCTCTCCATGGAGCTGACCGGGGCCTGGATCAACGAGGCCCGTGAAATCCCGAAGGCCGTGCTCGACGGCCTGACCGGCCGTGTCGGCCGCTATCCTTCGGCCAAGGACGGCGGCGCGGCATGGGCCGGCGTCATCCTGGACACCAACGCGCCGGACACCGATCACTGGTGGTACCGGCTCGCCGAGGAACTGCGGCCCGCGGGATACGAGTTCTTCTCCCAGCCGGCCGGCGACGGGCCCGAGGCCGAGAACATCGCGAACCTGCCAGCCGGTTATTACGACCGCGCCAAGGCCGGCAAGGACGACAACTGGATCAAGGTCTATGTCCGCGGCGAATACGGCTTCGTGCAGGATGGCAAGCCGGTGTTCCCGGAGTACCGCGACGGCATGCATTGCCGAGAGGTGGCGCCGGTCCCGAACTTGGCGGTATTCGTCGGGCTCGACTTCGGCCTGACACCGGCCGCTGTGTTCGCGCAGCGCATGCTCACCGGCCAGTGGCGGATGCTTTCCGAGATCGTCGCCGAGGACATGGGCATCAAGAGATTCGCCGAGCTCCTGGGCGCCGAGATGCGGGGCCGCTATGCCGGCTTCGGCTTCGAGGTCTTTGGCGATCCGGCAGGGGATTCCAGGGCTCAGACCGACGAGGTGACGCCGTTCGAGATTCTCCGCGCTGCGGGGATACCGGCTCGTCCCGCCCCAACCAACGATATCGTACAGCGGCGCGAGGTCGTCGCGTCCGCATTGAACAGGCTGGTGGACGGCGAGCCGGGTTTCATCGTGTCGCCCCGGTGCCGCGTGCTCCGCAAGGGACTGGCGGGCGGATACCGCTATAGGCGCCAGGCCGTCACAGGCGAAGAGCGCTACCGCGACGTGCCGGACAAGAACGCGTTCTCCCATGTCGCCGACGCCGCCCAATACCTGATGCTGGGCGCGGGCGAGGGCAGGGCGCTTATCAAGCGGCCAGAGGACCATCGCGTGAGGCCGGAGCGCGCCGACAGCGAGTACAACCCGTTTCAATGGTGACCCGTCCTCCGCTGCTGGCGCAGCTACGGAGGGTAGACCCTCAGAAGCTCGACCTGCCTTCGCCGGAGCGAAGCTCCGACGAAGCTCCGGTAGGAGAGCGCAGAAGGGTGATCATCGAGC
>JBAVNO010000006.1:0-2632 GCA_049691095.1 Alphaproteobacteria bacterium
GCTCGATGATCACCCTTCTGCGCTCTCCTACCGGAGCTTCGTCGGAGCTTCGCTCCGGCGAAGGCAGGTCGAGCTTCTGAGGGTCTACCCTCCGTAGCTGCGCCAGCAGCGGAGGACGGGTCACCATGCGAACGGGTTGTAGTCGCTTTCGGCCCGCTCCGGCCTCACGCGATGATCATCGGGGCGTTTCACCAGCGCCCTGCCCTCGCCCGCGCCCAGCATCAGGTATTGCGCGGCATCACAGACATGGGAGAACGCATTCTTGTCCGGCATGTCGCGATAGCGTTCCTCGCCCGCGACAGCCTGACGCCTATAGCGGTACCCGCCGGCAAGACCCTTGCGCAAAGTGCGGCAGGCGGGATCGACGATCAGGCCGGGCTCGCCGTCGATCAATCGTGTCAGCGCCGCCGCGACCGCTTCCCGCCGCTGCACGAAATCGTTGGTCGGGGCCGGCCGCGCGTCGATTCCGGCCGCGCGCAGGATCTGGAACGGCGTCACCTCGTCCGTCTGGGCTCGGGCGTCGCCGGCAGGATCGCCAAAAACATGGAAGGCGTAATCACGGTAACGCCCGCGCATCTCGGCGCCCATCACCTCGGCGAATCTCTTGATTCCCATGTCCTCGGCGACGAGCTCCGAAAGCATCCGCCACTGGCCGGCAAGCGTGCGCTGCGCGATCAAGGCCGCGGGCGTGAGGCCGAAATCCATCCCGACGAACAGCGGCAATCCGGGCACCGGTGCGGCCGGGCGGCAGTGCAGGCCATCGCGATATTCCGGAAATACCGGCTTGCCGTCGGACACGAAACCGTACTCGCCTCGTACATAGACTCGGACCCAGGCCTCGTCTTTGCCTTGTTTTGCGCGCTGGTAATAGCCGGCCGGAAGGTTCGCGAGGTTTTCCGCTGAGATGGAATCGCCGGCCGGCTGGGCAAAGAATTCATACCCCTCCGGCTTCTTATCCTCGGCCAGCCGATGCCACCAATGGTCCATGTCGGGGGCGTTGGTATCCATGAGGATCCCAGACCAGGTGGGCCCACCGTCCTTGGCGGACGGAAACCGCCCCACACGTCCCGTCAGGCCGTCGAGGATGCTTTTCGGCACCTCCCGCGCCTCGTTGACCCAGGCGCCCGTCACTTCCATGGACAGGAGCTTGCGCACGTCCTCGGGTCTGTCCAGCGCGACGAACAACACCTCGCAATCCACCTCGCCAATACGGAGCCGATGCGCCGGCGGCCCTTGCTCGCGCCAACGGCCCAGTGTCTGCGGCACCCACTGGTGCCAGGTCTTGATCGTGGTGGTCTTCAGTTCGGGATAGGTGTTGCGCACGACCACCCAACGGGAGCGCCTGATGCCATCCGGCCCCGGTCTCTGCTCGCACGCGCGCCGGATCATCTCCACGCAACAGGCGGTGGACTTTCCCGATCCGATGGGCCCACGGATTCCCCGCACGAAGGCATCCGAGCGCAGGAACCGCGCCAGTGTTCTTCCGGGAACCTTGTAATGAAAATTGATCTTCCTCACGTCGCGATCGGGGCGCAGCCGGAAGCGCAGGCCGGCAGGCCGTTAAAGGGCCGCGATTTGGCTTGGCGGCGGGATTTCGCATTGGGCGCTCCGCGGATGATCCCTATCGCCCGGAATCGCCCCGGTCACGGATCGCGAAGATCGATCCGTACCTCGAGTACAACCGGCTCCGGCGGGAGTGACGGCTCGCGCTCCCGGGAATGGATGAAGGGTGCGGCCGCCTTCGCCATGGCGTCCCGACGCGCGGGCGACGCCGTTTCATCCTGCAGGACGCGCAACATGTAGATGAGTGGCGTCAGCGCCGGATCGCTCGAGGGCCCCTGCGTCTCCTCGGGTTCTTTCGCTTTCGGCTTCGGACTGCGAGCCGAGGGCTTCTTCTTCCCGGCGCGCCCCGGCTTCTCCTCGGCTGCCCTTTTCTTCTTCGTTGCCGTTGTCTTTGCGCCCCCTGTCTTGGGCGGGTGCGTTAGGCAGCGGCGTGATGTCATATCGATAAGGACTGTCCCTTGTCGCCGTTCCTGTCACGATTCGCGCCGCAGCCCGGCCACACGCCGCGGGTGTAGCGCGCGCACGGCGGGGTTGGCCCGAAACTCGCGGTCATGCCGTCTGGAAACCCTGGCAAACCGTCAAAAAATGGCCCGGCGTGACCTCGAGGGTCGCTGCCGGGCGCACCAATCGACTGTGATGTTATTCCTATACCATACCAGTTTCTTCGGTTGCAAGGAATTTTTTCACATGCCCCGGGGCTCCTTTGAATCAGCATGGAAACAGGTGCGGACACGTCGGGCCGGGCCGGTTCCGCAGAATCGGACGTCGTTGCGTCTGAGGTTCTTCAGGCCGTGGGCACGGGATTGCCGGCGGCGGCAAATGGCCGGCATGCCCATAGGGATGGCGATGCGCCCACCGGCGCGTCGCGCCGTCGGCCTGTTACGTCGTATAATGGAATTGGTGAATGGGGAGCGCCTAATGCCGACAGATTACACGACCCCGAGCGACGTTCTGGCGCTCTATCGCAAGCGGGCCGCTCATTACGGCGTTACTGCAAACCTCTATTACCTGATCGGATTCCGGGAGCAGCGTTACCGACGGTTGGCCGTGAACCGGCTCGCCCTTGCAC
>JBAVNO010000007.1:0-3013 GCA_049691095.1 Alphaproteobacteria bacterium
ATCAATTGGTCCAAGATTTTTCTCTGCTCGTCTCTGAAGAGGTCTTTTAAGCAATAATGATGCATTCCAAAATGTTTATCCATCAATCGAATCACATCCCCAAAGGCTCCTTTTTCAAAGGTCATGCTGATCTCATCCTTCATGGTCTGATAGGCATCTTCTCCGAGAAATTGACGGACTCCGCCATTGAAGTCATGGTTGCCAAGGTGCAAAATGCAAAAAGTGACCCATTCCGACTCCCGAGTGATCTGCGAGGAAACTTGGACCCTTCCTATGGCGAGTTCTATCTTTCCAGCCTCTGTTTTTCTATAGTCTTCCCTTTTCACATCGTAGCAATAGATCTCTGTCTCTTCCGGATAATCTTCAAAAAGGGAGCTTACGGCATAGTGGGCTCCCACCTTTTTCAAGTCTAATCTTCCGGGCTTGACGAATTTTTCATAGATATGGGCGCCATCCCTATGTTCCGGAAGATTACTTTGGGCCCTGGCCAAGCGATCGAGGAGGGCTGACTCCAAATCATCGTTGAAAACTTGGTTCATCAGCTGCACCACCCGGTCTGCATATTGCATCACCTGAAGGGTTTCAAGACCGGATAACTCATCGAAGAACCAGCCACAGCTTGTATACATGAGCATGGAATGCCGTTGAAGTTCAAGCAGTTTCAATATCAATATCTCTTCCTCTGTATCAAGACTCCTCAATGCATGTTTCTTAAGGAATTGATTCAAGCTCTCCTTTGAACGGTTGAGAATGAGTTCGATATAATCGTCTCTTGCCTTCCAAGGATCCTTCAAAAACTCCCTCGTTCTCTGCTCATACCTGGGGATGAGTTGACCCCTTAGCCAGTCCAGAGCATCCCGGAGCGGGCCCCTCCATCCCTGGCTCCAGCCTAAATGCATCCCCGACTGACATCCACAGTTACTCTTCCAACGCTCTATCCCATGGCAACAACTCCATGATGTATTCTCTATGATCTCCACTTCCCAGAGGGGCGGATATTTTTCAAGGTACTCACCATAGTTGGTGAGCTGTGCCAGTCCGTTCGACTCGATATAGTGAAGGGCATACGCCAAGGCCATATCGCCGAATTTATGATGATGTCCATAGGTCTCTCCGTCCGTGGCGATATGTAGAAGCTGGGGCCAGTCTCTCGACTCGGAGAAACCATTTAAGAGGCGATGAGCGAAATCCTCGCCCTTTTCAAGCAACCTTTCAAACGCCACAGCCTGAGAGATCGGACCATCATAGAAAAAGAGAGTTATCTGGCGACGGGATGGGAGCCGGCACCGGTAAGCCCTTGTCGGATCTATCTTGCCGCCAAGGACCTCCTCCCATTTTCTGCTTCCGATTTTTCTAAGCCTCTTTGCCTGATGCGGAGCAAGGATGGCGAACGTGATACCCGCCTCCGACAAGAGATCGAGGGTTTCTAAATCCACCGCCGTCTCAGGAAGCCACATCCCCTCAGGATCTCTTCCAAATCTTTGCTGAAAATCTTTCAGGCCCCATAGGATTTGGGTTCTCTTATCCCTACGGCTGGCCAAAGGCATGATCAGATGGTTATAACACTGGGCAATCGCGGCGCCATGTCCTGATCGCCACTCCCGGCTCTTTCTATCCGCTTCAAGGATCGCTGAGTATACGCCGGGTGAATTTTTCTCCATCCATGAAAGAAGGGTTGGGCCAAAATTGAAACTAATTCTTGCGTAATTGCTGATGATATCCTTGATTCGACCCTCCCCGTCCAAGATCCGAGCGGCATGGTTGGGGGCGTAGCATTCCGCCGTCACCCTCTCATTCCAATCATGATAGGGATAGGCCGAATCCTGAATTTCAATCGACTCAAGCCAAGGGTTTTCCCTGGGAGGCTGATAGAAATGGCAATGGATGCAAAGATATCGATCCATATCTTACGCTGCCTCTCCCTCCTTTCTGTAAAGAGCAAAGGCATGGGTATCGAGGAGGAAGATCCCTCCTGAACCCATGGAATGGATGGATTCAGGAACCAAGGCCCCCAATCCACCCCATTCCTCAGATGCTGAACTGAATATTTTTTCCCAGTCTCCTTTCTCTACCGCTACCTCGATTTTGATTGGTTTGTCATTGAAGTTGAAGAGGCCAATGACTCGATCGTCCCCATATTCCCATTCTATGAGTAGGGCTTTTTCTTTCTTAAACGCCTTGAGGTCGAATCTTTTTTTCTCCATGCAAGTTAACCAAGGCACCTCTTTTCTGAGCTTGATCAGCATTTTATAAAACTCAAAAAGTATCTTATTCTTTCCTTGATGCCGTCTGTCGAGATTGATCTTTGACCGGAAAAAGGTCGCTTCGTCTTGAGGGTCTGGTGTCTCTCCTTCCGGTTGAAAAGCAGAAAATTCTTCTCTTCTTCCCTTTCTCACTGCTTCAATAAGCGCTTGATCAGAGTGGTTAACAAAATACTGAAAAGGTGCCTCCTCACCATATTCTTCTCCCATAAACAAGAGCGGGATGGAGGGGGAGAGCAGAACAATCCCTGCGGCAAGTTTCAGGGCCTCAAAGGAGACCAGCGCGCTGAGTCTTTCTCCCTTCAAACGATTTCCTACCTGGTCATGATTCTGAGAGAAGTCGATAAACTTTGAGGGAGGAAGGTGTTTCGAGGACCTTCCATGTCGCCTCCTTCGGTAGCGCGAATATTCCCCGCTGTAAACGAAACCTTCACGAAGCGCTTTGACAAGTTGATGGACACCCCCAAAGTCCTGATAGTACCCATTCCTTTCTCCTGTCAGAAGGGTATGGAGACTATGGTGAAAATCATCGTTCCATTGGGCATCCAGGCCATATCCGCCTCTTCGAGGAGAATCTATCACTCGCGCGTCATTGAGGTCGCTTTCGGCAATCACAACAATATGACGATTCAACTTTTTTGCCTGTCCGTGAACGGCCTCTCGAATGTCGAACAAAATGTGTTGAGCGCTGAAATCAAAGATGCCATGGACCGCATCGATTCGAAGACCATCCATATGATACTCTGTTATCC
>JBAVNO010000008.1:0-4547 GCA_049691095.1 Alphaproteobacteria bacterium
ATGTTGGATACGAAGGTGATGGTGGCGCCGAACTCGCCGATGCTGCGCGCGAACCCCAGGATCACGCCGGCTATGACTCCGGGAAGGGCGAGCGGCAGCGTGATGGTGGCGAAGACGTCGAGCGGTCCCGCGCCCAGCGTACGGGCCGCCGCCTCCAGGCGCCGGTCCACGGCTTCGATGGAGAGCCGGATCGCGCGCACCATCAGCGGGAATGCCATGACGGCCGAGGCGATGGCCGCGCCCTTCCAGGTGAAGACGATGGTGATCCCCAGCGTGTCGTGAAGGTAACCGCCGAGGATGCCGCGCCGCCCGAACAGCACCAGAAGCCCGTATCCGACCGCGACCGGCGGCAGCACGAGGGGCAGATGCAAGAGGCCGTTGACGAGGATCTTGCCGGGGAATTCGCGCCGGGCCAGAAGCCACGCCAGCGCGATCCCGGCCGGAAGGCTGATGGCAACGCTCCACAGCCCGACCTTCAGGCTCAGCCGCAACGCTTCGATCTCGAGGGGCGTAAGCGCAATCACGGACTTTGATCCGGAACCAGGAAGGCGAATTTCTGGAATACGATGCGGGACCGCGGCCCGGAAAGGAAGTCGAGGAAGGCGCGCCCTGCCGCTGTTCCGCCAGTCACCACGGCCGCCTCGTAGACGATGGGCGGGTGGCTGTCGTCGGGGAAGAGTCCCACAAGGCGCACCCTGGGGCTGGACGCGACGTCGGTCGTGTACACGATCCCGGCGCCGGCCTCCCCGCGCTCGACGAGCGTGAGCGCCGCGCGCACGTCGGAGGTGAGGGCGAGCCGGTCCTTGACCCCGTCCCAGGCGCCGAGCCACACCAGCGCGGCTTTCGCATAGGTTCCCGCCGGAACATGATCGGGATCGCCCATGGCCAGACGCTCCGGCCCCAGCGCCTCGCCGAGCCGGAACCCCGGCGCGATCGTGAGCTTCAGGGCGCTGTCCTTCGGCGCGACGAGGGCGAGGCGATTCATGACCAGCACGCGGCGCGTGGACGGCTCGACCAACGCGTGGCGCGCAAGATAGTCCATCCACGTCGTATTGGCCGAGATGAAGACGTCGGCCGGGGCCCCGTTCTCGATCTGGCGCGCCAGGGCCGCCGACCCGGCGAACGACGCGGTGACGGGACCGGACCCGCCGGATTCATAGTCGCGGGCCAATTCGGTGAGTGCGTCGGCCAGGCTGGCGGCGGCGAAAACGGTGACGGGGTCGGACGGCCGTTCGGCGGCGAAGGCCGGCAGGCACAGCGCCCCGAGCGCGACGCCGAAGGCCGCAAGAAGGTTCGCCCCGGCGGAAGGGCGGGCCGGTGCGGCGTGGGGTGCGTCGGGGCATTCGCCGCCTTCGAGCTGGATCACCGAATGGTCGACGCGGAACTCGCGCGCCAGCACGCGCTTGATCGCGCGCAGCGCGGCATCCCGGTCGGCCCCGTCCGAAAGGCTGGCGTGAAGCGTGACGAGCGGACTGCCCGTGGTGAGCGACCAGGCGTGTACGTGATGAATGTCCCGCACCGCGGGAACGGCGCGGGCGAGTTCGGTGCGAAGGGTTTGGGTATCGAGATTCTCCGGCGTGCCCTCGAGCAGGATGTGAGTCGCGTCCTTCACCAGCGTCCAGGCGCTGCGCAGGATGAGAAGGGAAATGGCGAGCGAGAGGAGCGGGTCGATGGGCAGCCAGCCCGACGCCAGGATGACGACCGCGGCCGCGGCCGCCGCGACCGACCCCAGGAGATCGCCCACGACGTGAAGGAGCGCGGAGCGGATCGTGATGTGCTCGTGGCGGCCCGGCTGCAGCAGCCAGAGCGTGAGAACGTTGACCGCCAGACCGACGAGCGCGATGGCGAGCATCAGCGCGGCCTGGACGGGGCGCGGATTGAGGAGGCGCAGCGCCGCCTCGACCATGATCCAGAGCGCGATCGCCGTCAGCAGGACGCCGTTGGTCCATGCCGCCAGGACCTCGAGCCGCCGGTAGCCATAAGAGCGGCGCGGATCGGGCGGGCGGCGCCCCAGCCAGATGGCGGCGTAGGCGAGCGCCAGCGCCACGGCGTCGGTCAGCATGTGGCCGGCGTCCGCAAGCAGGGCCAGCGACCCGGCCAGCCAGCCGCCCACCGCCTCCACCACCATGAAGACGAGAACGAGGACCAGCGCGAACAGCAGCCGCCTGGCCCCGTCGTCTGCGGTCATGTCGTTGCCCGCGCCCATGCCCATCCTTTCGCCCACATTCGTTAGGGCCCCATTGCTTGCGGCCACATTCTTGGCGACGGGAAAGCGGGTGGCAACCGGAGATCGCGCACCAACGCGGGAACGCCGGAGGGACAACGCCGGGACGGCGGCGCAACAGCAGGGGGCAGGGGCCGCTGTCAGTCCTTGTCGGGGTAGAGCGCGCCGGGATCGACTTCGACCGCGGCGATGGTCGCAAGCTTGCCGTCGCGGGACGCGCGGAAGAAACAACTGCGCCGCCCGGTGTGGCAGGCCACTCCCTTCTGGTCGACGAGAAGCAGCACCGCGTCGCCGTCGCAGTCGATGCGAAAGTCCACGAGCCTTTGCATCTGGCCCGAGGTCTCGCCCTTGCGCCACAGCGCCTTGCGCGAGCGCGACCAATAGGTGGCGTGGCCCGTGGCGAGAGTCTCGAGGACCGCCTCGCGATTCATCCAGGCCAGCATCAGGACCTCGCCCGTATCATGCTGCTGGGCGACGGCGGGAACCAATCCGCTGCTGTCGAACACGATCGCGTCCGCGATCTCGTCGCTGGCCTTGGTCATCTCGATTCTCCAGTACCCGGGCCCATGCCTGAAGCGGCGCAACAGGCCGGCGACTCGTGAAATACAGGTACCGCGCGGCCGGGCCATACTTCGCCCCTTCGCGGGCAGCCTGTCAACTAAGGGCCTGGGCCAACTAAGGGCCTGGGCCAACTAAGGGACTGGGCGCGGGCCCGCGAGACAGGCGTAGAGGCTGTCGGTCACGTCGTCGAGCAGCGAATCCAGGAACATGGGGCCGGTGGGAATGTCGGTGCCGAGCGGGTCGAGCGTGGCGATCCGCGCGTCCGTACCCTCGATGATGGTCCTGGCGAGCTGAGGCTCGAACTGAGGCTCGACGAAGACGCAGGTGACGCCTTGCTCGCGCACCATCGCGCGCAGCTGTCTCACCCATCTGGCGCCGGGCGCGCGTTCCGGATTCGGCGTCACGCTCGCCACCGCCCGTAAGCCGAAGTGGCGGGCGTAATATTGGAGCGCATCGTGGAAGGTCACGAACGGCAGCGCCGCGACGGGTTCGAGCCGCGTCTTGATGCGGGCGTCCGCCGCATCCATCCGGCCGGCGAACCTGGCGGCGTTGGACTCATAGTCGGCGCGGTGCGCGGGATCGCGCTCGCTCAGAACCGCGGCCACGGTCCTGGCCATCGCCTTCGCGTTGGCCGGGTCGAGCCAGATGTGCGGATCGGGCAAAGAGCCGTGCCCATCGCCGTGATCCTCTCCTTCCCACTCGCCCAATGACGTGGAAGCGCGCGCAGGCAGGAGACTCACACCGTCCGCCTCCATCAGCGAGACGGCACGCCCGCCCCCCAGGTCCTTGAGCGTCCGGCCGAGGCTCACTTCGAGGGCCGGTCCAATCCAGAACACGACCCGGGCCCCGGCCAGCAGGCGCGCCTCGGACGGTCGCAGCGCGTGGGTGTGCGGGGAATCGCCGCCCTTGAGCAGGAGCCGCGGCGTTCCCACACCCTCCATGACGGCGGCGACGATGCCGTGCACGGGCCTGATGGTGGCGACCACGGAAAGCGGCGTCTCGCCGCCCGCAGCCGGGTCACCCGCCGCGGCAGCGAAGGTCAGGCCGAAGCCGGCCAATGCCCAAACGGCGAGGACGGGAAGCCACCACGTGACGGCGTGTCGGGTGCGGACTTTGGGGTTGCGGCGAGGGGGCATGGGGCGGATTTGAGGCCTAGGGCGCTGGGGGCTGGGGCGATGGGGCGGCAGCGATGGGGATAAGGCCGGTCGGTTCGGATTAGCTCGGTTCCCATGGCCCGGCTTCACACAGCCCGGGTTCCCATTGCCCCGGTTATGTTATAGTATAACATAACATGCGCAAGGGGCGATCCGGCCCCGCGCTCAGCGTCGGTCCGTCACCCATGGCCAAGACACCGCCCGCCACAGCCGAAGCGCTCCCGTTCCCGGGCGCGGCCCACGATCACGGGTCCTGCGTCGCGGCGGCGGTCGAGCATGCGGCCCGCCTGTGCGCGAAGCGGCACGCGCGGCTGACCGATCTCAGGCGGCACGTGTTGGAGTTGGTGTGGCGCAGCCACGAGCCGGTCGGCGCCTACGCCATCCTGGAAACATTGCGCCGGGAAGGGCGCAAGGCGGCGCCCCCCACCGTGTACCGCGCGCTCGAGTTCCTGCTTGCCCACGGGCTCGTGCACCGGATCGAATCCTTGAACGCCTTCGTGGGGTGTGTGCGGCCGGGAAGCGCGCACGGCGGGCAGTTCCTGATCTGCTCCGCCTGCGGCGCGGCGGCCGAATTGAACGACGGGCGCATCGGCCGCGCAGTCGCAAGC
>JBAVNO010000009.1:0-1668 GCA_049691095.1 Alphaproteobacteria bacterium
CCGCCGGGCACCCGACCGTGCTGCACGATCGTCTGCAGCTCCGGGGTGGAAATCGTGGTCGCCCTCGACTGCGCAATGACGTGATCGCCGTTGCGCGGATGTACGGTGGCGTCCTGATCGCCATGGAACACGATCGTCGGCACGATCCGGCGACCCCCCTCAGGCGCCGACGCCATGTCCCATCGGGGCATGGAAGCGGAATCGCCCTGGTGCATGGCGGCGAAGGCAGAAGGGAGGTTGCTGGCGACCCCGCAGGCGAGGCCGGAATGCACGCCGATGGCGGCGTAGAGGTCGGGGTAGGTCGTGGCCATGATGGAAGCGGCCGCCCCACCGGCCGAGAGCCCGGCGACATAGACGCGTCGCGGATCCACCACGTGGTCACGCATGACCTCGCGGGTGATGCCGGCGATCAGCGAAGGCTCCCCCTGGCCGCGCTGCTGGTCGGCCGGACTGAACCAGTTCCAGCACTTCGAGGCATTGGCGGCGGCGCTCTGCGCCGGATAAACGACGAAACAGGTGTGCTCTTCGGCGAGCGCGTTCATACCCGTGCCGGCAGCGAAATCATCGGGCGACTGGGTGCAGCCGTGCAGCATGACCACCAAAGGGAGCGCCTGCCCACGGTAACCGCTGGGAATGTAGAGCTTGTAGGCGAGACTCCCGGCCTCGTTGCTGTATGACCTGGCCACGAACTGTCCGCTTTCCGGCGCGATGGCAGGCCCATGCGCGGAACGCGGCTCCGCCATCCCGCCTCGTCCCGGCGCTGAGCCGGTCCGGTTGACCCATTCGACAAAGCGGCGCAGCGCCTCGGGCACGTGATGCCGAGCCGTTTGTTCCGCCGCGCCGGCGGGCTCGTGGTGGCGGCCGCTTCCGGGCGGCTGCGCGGTGCGCGAAGAGGGCTGCGGGTCGGTCACCTCGATCGTCTCGGGGATCAAATCGACGATAAGCGATCGGCGTCCTTCAGGCGCATCCGCGCTCTGGCCGCGGTTGTGGCGCTGAGTACCTGGCGCCGTGCCGCCGCGAAGGGTGCGTTGCAGGACCGCGGTCGCTTCCTGGAGTCGTCCTGCCCGGGTAAGGCGGGTCGCCTCGATCATGTCGCCGTGTAGATTGTCGTTCATGTCCACAGCCTTCCGTGCTTGGAAACAGCCGAGGCGTCCTCACGAGGGAGCCTGAGCCCGTTTCCCGGTTCGCAAATGTCCTTGGTGGGATCCGATGGCGATAGCGGGACGCCGCGATCGGTCACTGGATCCGGTCGGCCAGGGCGGCCTTGATTGCCGGGCTGGCGTGCAGCGCTCCCAACACGACAACCGAGGCGATCGTCGCGCGGGCAAGCTCGGGCGTGACGTCCGGGGCAATGCTGGCAAGTCCCAGGACATGGATGTGGAGCGTCTGCCCGCCGGCACGGACGGCTTCAAGATCCTCACGGCTGTAGTGCCGCAGGCCGAGATCCAGGCTCTTTCGGGCCGCCGACCGCTTGACCACATCGGCATGTCGGTCGACCTGGTTGCGGATCGCGGTACGGATGAAATCGGTGCGGTTCGAGTAGAACCCGTCCTGCACCATCAGGTCGATGTGGCCGAGGTCGACATAACCGAGATTGATCGTAATCTTCTCGGTATCGGCGGCTTTCGGTCGCAGCTCGTAAACCTTGCCAGCCATCTTAACCATCCC
>JBAVNO010000010.1:0-1599 GCA_049691095.1 Alphaproteobacteria bacterium
GTTCACCTGCGTCGGCGATGACGGCGATGTCCGCTCCGTGGTGCTGGGGGACAAGGGCGTGTTCGCCGGCATGGGCAAGGGCGCGATTCTGGTCGATCACACGACGGCCTCGGCGACCCTGGCCCGCGAGCTCGACGGCGAGGCCGGCAAGCGCGGCCTCGCCTTCCTCGACGCGCCGGTTTCAGGCGGGCAATCGGGGGCCGAGAACGGCACGCTGACCATCATGGCCGGGGGCGAGATCAAAGCGTTCGATCGCGCCAAACCCGTCATGTCCGCCTACGCCAAGGCGGTGACCCTGATGGGGCCCGCGGGCTCGGGTCAGCTCACCAAGATGGTCAATCAGATCTGTGTCGCCGGGCTGGTCCAGGCCCTGGCCGAGGGCCTGAGCTTCGCCAAGAAGGCGGGCCTCGACGCCGGCCTGGCGGTCGAGGTGATCTCCAAGGGCGCGGCCCAGTCGTGGCAAATGGAAAACCGGGCCCAGACCATGCTGGAGGGGAAGTTCGACTTCGGATTCGCCGTCGACTGGATGCGCAAGGACCTGGCGATCTGCATGGCTCAGGCCCGCGAATGCGGGGCGGCGCTGCCGGTCGCCGCGCTGGTCGATCAGTTCTATTCCCGGGTCCAGGCGCAAGACGGCGGGCGGCTCGATACCTCCAGCCTGATGATGTTGCTCGACGACGTGAAATCACGTTAGACGCGAAACATCGACCGCGATGGCCGCCATGTCCGATCGATCTCATCTGCGGGTTTTCCTCAACGGCCCCGAGTCCGACGACGAGATCGTGGCCGGACTCATCGCCAACGCGCGCTCGGCGATGGCGGAGATGCGCGGCGCAAGCCAGGCCGATCTCGACGAGGCGGTCACCGCGCTCGCCTGGTCCCATTGCCGGCCCGGAGCGGCCGAGGAGCTGGCCGAGATCGCCGTGCGCGACACGAAGCTCGGCAACGTGCCCGACAAGATCGCGAAGGTGCGGCGCAAGACCTTCGGCGCGCTGCGCGACCTGCTGCGGGTGAAATCGACCGGCGTCATCGAGGAAATCCCGGAGAAGGGCCTGGTGAAATACGCCAAGCCGGTGGGCGTGGTGGCGGCCCTGTGCCCGTCCACCAATCCCGCCTCCACCGCCGTCAACAAGGCCATGATGGCGGTCAAGGGCGGCAATGCCATCATCATCGCCCCCTCGCCTCTCGGCTGGACCACGACCGCGCGGTCCGCGGACATGATGCGGGACGAGCTCGCCCGCATCGGGCGGCCCGTGGATCTGGTCCAGGTCCTGCCTCAGCCGGTCGGCAAGCACGCCACCCAGGTGCTCATGGAATCGTGCGACCTGGTCGTGGTCACCGGCTCGATGGACAATGTGCGCCGCGCCCACGAGAGCGGGCGCCCGGCCATCGGGGTGGGCGTCGGCAACGTGCCGGTGATCGTCGATTCGAGCGCCGAGCCGGCCGCCGCCGCCCGGAAGATCGCCGCCTCCAAGACCTTCGACAACGCCACCTCGTGCTCGTCCGAGAACGCGCTCATCGTGCTCGACGACGTGTACGACATCGTGCTGGCGGAGCTCGCCGTCCAAGGCGGATACCTGGTGGACGACGAAGGCAAGC
>JBAVNO010000011.1:0-1638 GCA_049691095.1 Alphaproteobacteria bacterium
GTCTTGGTCATTTTTTCCACTTATGAAATTCGCACGCTTTAAAAGGCGCTACATCAAGATGACATCGTATTGTTCTTGGCTGTAAATCGTTTCGACTTGCATCGAGATCGGCTTGGCGATGAAATCGGAAAGCATCGCGAGGGCTTGGGATTCTTCATCCAGGAATAAATCGATCACCTGCTGCGAACCGAGAATGCGGTATTCGCGCGCGTTGAACTGGCGTGCTTCGCGGAGGATTTCGCGAAGTATCTCGTAGCACACCGTCTGCGCCGTCTTGACTTCGCCGCGACCCTGGCAGGTGGGGCAGGGTTCGCACATCACTTGCGCCAGACTCTCGCGAGTGCGCTTGCGGGTCATTTCCACCAAGCCCAGCGACGAGAAGCCGTTCACGCTGATGCGCGTGTGGTCGCGCGCCAATGCCTTCTTGAATTCCTCCAGCACGGCATCGCGATGTTCCTGGGTATCCATGTCAATGAAATCACAGATGATGATACCGCCCAGATTTCGCAGGCGCAATTGTCGCGCGATGACCTGCGTGGCTTCCAAATTGGTCTTGAAAATGGTGTCGTCAAAATTGCGTAACCCGACAAAGCCGCCGGTATTCACGTCTATTGTGGTCAGCGCTTCGGTCTGGTCGATGATGAGATAGCCCCCGGATTTCAGATCGACGCGCTTGGACAGGGCACGCTCGATCTCTTCTTCCACACCATACAGATCGAACAGCGGGCGTGAGCCGGGATAGTGTTCAAGCTTGTCGCTCGCGATCGTATTGTAGGCTTGGGCGAATTCAAGCATTCTCAGGTAGGTGCTGCGCGAATCGACCAGTATGCGCGTGGTTTCGTGGCTGACAAAATCCCGCAGCACGCGCAGGCTGATGTCGAGTTCCTGATACAACAGTTGCGGTGCACTGGCGGTTTGCGCCGCAGTTTGCAAATTGCCCCACAGCTTGTCCAGATAGGCTATGTCGGCTACAAAATCAGGTTCTGCCGATGCTTCCGCCACGGTGCGGATGATATAGCCACCTTGATGTTCCGGCGGCAGCACGGCCTGCAGATTGGCGCGCAAGATATCCCGCTGCTCCACGCTTTCAATGCGTTGTGATACGCCGATGTGCATCTCCTGCGGCAAATACACCAACAGGCGTCCGGCTATGCTGAGTTGCGTGGACAGCCTAGCACCCTTGCTGCCTATTGGTTCCTTGATGACCTGCACCATCAGGGTCTGTCCCTCGGACAACACTTTCTCGATTGGTTTTGGTGTCTCGATGTTGTGGCTGTTTTCCCAGATGTCCGCCACGTGCAAAAATGCGGAGCGCTCCAGACCTATGTCTATGAAAGCTGACTGCATTCCCGGCAACACACGTTTCACTTTGCCGAGGTATACATTGCTGACGATGCCGCGACTGCTGCCGCGTTCGATGTGCAGATCCTGCACCACACCAAGTTGCATCACCGCCACGCGAGTCTCCTGCGGGGTGACGTTAATCAGTATTTCTTCGCTCATGAAATTTGAATCTGTCGAAATTCACGGTGTGGGGTAATCGAAGCGCTGCAACAATTGAACCGTTTCGAACAGTGGCAAGCCCATCACTCCGGAATAACTGCCGGACAGGTGTTCGATGAATGCGCCGGCATGCCC
>JBAVNO010000012.1:0-2767 GCA_049691095.1 Alphaproteobacteria bacterium
CCGCCCGCCCGGCAACCGAGATCACGCGGCTGCTCGCCATCATGGAGCGGCTGCGCGACCCGCGGCGCGGCTGCCCCTGGGACCGGGAGCAGACCTTCCGCACCATCGCCCCCTACACCATCGAGGAAGCCTACGAGGTCGCCGACGCCATCGAGCGCGGCGACCTGGCGGCCCTTCGCGAGGAGCTGGGCGACCTGCTGTTCCAGGTCGTGTTCTACGCCCAGATGGGCCGCGAGCAAGGCCGGTTCGATTTCGGCACCATCGCAGGCGAGCTTTGCGACAAGATGGTGCGCCGCCACCCCCACGTCTTCGCGGACGCGCGCATCGAGACCGCGGCCGACCAGACCCGCGCCTGGGAGGAGCACAAGGCGGCGGAGCGTGCGGCCGGAAGAGTGGCCGGGCGCTTGGTGGGCATATCGGAGCCCAGCGCGCTCGACGGGGTGCCGGCGGCGCTGCCTGCCCTCACCCGGGCGGAAAAGCTCCAGAAGCGCGCGGCGCGGGTGGGATTCGACTGGCCCGATGCCGCCCAGGTCCTGGACAAGATCGAGGAGGAGATCGCCGAGCTCCGCGCCGAATTGACCGCCCCCCTTTCGGCCGGACGGACTGAAACCCGGCACCGGGCCCGCATCGAAGACGAGATTGGCGACCTGTTCTTCGCCCTGGCCAACCTGGCCCGCCATGTGGGCGTCGACCCTGAACAGGCCCTAAGGGGCACCAGCGCCAAGTTCGAGCGCCGCTTCCGGCGCATCGAGGAGTTGCTGGCGCAATCCGGGCGGAAGCCTTCGCAGGCAAGCCTCGACGAGATGGAAGCCCTGTGGCAACAGGCCAAGTCCGAGGAATGACGGCGGCCCCGTCGGACCACACGAAGCCTTTCCGGCGGGACAACCCGGCTTATTGTGCAATGCACAAGAATCAAGTATCCAGGGACACCTCCGCCAAGAGCATTTCCGTCTGAAAGGAGCGCCGCCGTGGGCCAAGCCAAGGCCGCAAAGGTCGCCTTCGTGGGCCTCGGGACCATGGGTTTCCCCATGGCCGGGCACTTGGCGCGGGCCGGGCACGCCGTCACGGTCTTCAACCGCACGGCCTCCAAGGCCGAAGCGTGGGCCGGGAATTACGGCGGCGCCATGGCCGCCACGCCCGCCGAAGCCGCCCGCGGCGCGGAATTCGTGTTCACCTGCGTCGGCGATGACGGCGATGTCCGCTCCGTGGTGCTGGGGGATTCGGGCGCGTTCGCCGGCATGGGCAAGGGTGCGATTCTGGTCGATCACACGACGGCCTCGGCGACTCTGGCCCGCGAGCTCGACGGCGAAGCGGGCAAGCGCGGCCTCGCCTTCCTCGACGCGCCGGTTTCGGGCGGGCAATCGGGGGCCGAGAACGGAACGCTGACCATCATGGCCGGGGGCGAGACCAAGGCGTTCGATCGCGTCAAACCCGTCATGTCCGCCTATGCCAAGGCGGTGACCCTGATGGGGCCGGCGGGCTCGGGCCAGCTCACCAAGATGGTCAATCAGATCTGTGTCGCGGGGCTGGTCCAGGCCCTGGCCGAGGGCCTCAGCTTCGCCAAGAAGGCGGGCTTGGATGCCGATCTCGCGGTCGAGGTGATCTCCAAGGGCGCGGCCCAGTCGTGGCAGATGGAAAACCGGGCTCAGACCATGCTGGAAGGGAAGTTCGATTTCGGATTCGCCGTCGACTGGATGCGCAAGGACCTGGCGATCTGCATGGCGCAGGCCCGCGAATGCGGCGCCGCGCTTCCGGTCGCCGCGCTGGTCGATCAGTTCTATTCGCGTATCCAGGCGCAGGACGGGGGGAGGCTCGATACCTCCAGCCTGATGATGCTGCTCGACGACACGAAATCACGTTAGACGCGAAACATCGACCGCGATGGCCGCCATGTCCGATCGATCTCATCTGCGGGTGTTCCTCAACGGCCCCGAGTCCGACGAGGAGATCGTGGCCGGCCTCATCGCCAACGCGCGGTCGGCGATGGCGGACATGCGCGGCGCCAGCCAGGCCGATCTCGACGAGGCGGTCACCGCGCTCGCCTGGTCCCATTGCCGGCCGGGAGCGGCCGAGGAGCTGGCCGAGATCGCCGTGCGCGACACCAGGCTCGGCAACGTGCCCGACAAGATCGCCAAGGTGCGGCGCAAGACCTTCGGCGCGCTGCGCGACCTGCTGCGGGTGAAATCGACCGGCGTCATCGAGGAAATCCCGGAGAAGGGCCTGGTGAAATACGCCAAGCCGGTGGGCGTGGTGGCGGCGCTGTGCCCGTCCACCAACCCCGCCTCCACCGCCGTCAACAAGGCCATGATGGCGGTCAAGGGCGGCAACGCCATCGTCATCGCCCCCTCGCCTCTCGGCTGGACCACGACCGCGCGTTCGGTGGACATGATGCGGGACGAGCTCGCCCGCATCGGGCGGCCCGTGGATCTGGTCCAGGTCGTGGCGCAACCGGTCGGCAAGCACGCCACCCAGGTGCTGATGGAATCGTGCGACCTAGTCGTTGTCACCGGCTCGATGGACAATGTGCGCCGCGCCCACGAGAGCGGGCGCCCGGCCATCGGGGTGGGCGTCGGCAACGTGCCGGTCATCGTCGATTCGAGCGCCGAGCCGGCCGCCGCCGCCCGGAAGATCGCGGCCTCGAAGACCTTCGACAACGCCACCTCGTGCTCGTCCGAGAACGCGCTCATCGTGCTCGACGACGTGTACGACATCGTGCTGGCGGAGCTCGCCGTCCAAGGCGGATACCTGGTGGACGACGAAGGCAAGC
>JBAVNO010000013.1:0-15061 GCA_049691095.1 Alphaproteobacteria bacterium
CTGCGGCAGCGAACGGACGCGTTGCGATCCATGTCAACAAGCGATTCCACTTTCCATTCCTGAAACCGCTGTTCGATCTTCTGGCCCGCGAGCACGAAGCCATCGTCACCAGCGACGCGAAGCGAATCGCCGATTTCGACCCCGACGTGGTGATCGTCGCGGACGCCCAGGCCGGGGAGCTTCGCAGCCATGCCCCGAGGGCCGTGTTCGTGTTCACGCGCCACGGCCTCATCAGCAAGAACATCTCAGTCGAGTCGGTTCGGCTTTCGGATTACGTGTGCGTCACCAGCGAGGCCTCGCGCGACTGGTACGTGGAGCGGGGCGCCTTGCCGCGGAAGGGATTCTGGATCACCGGATACGTGCAGATGGACCCCCTGTTCCGCCGCGATGCGGCGCCGATCCCGTTTGCGCCGACCCCGGGGCGCAAGGTCGTCCTCTACGCGCCGACCTTCAATCCCGCGCTTTCGTCGGCGCCGATGCTGGGCGCGCGCGTCGCGGAGCTGATCCGCGGCGGCCGCGAGATCGAGCTCATCATCAAACCCCATCCCATGACCGTCGAGCGCCAGCCCTCCTGGATGGCGGGGTGGCGCGCGGCCGCGGCGCGCCATTCCGATGTCCACCTGGTCGAGGACCCGGCCGCCGACCTGGTGCCCTATCTTCAGGCGGCGGACGTCCTCGTCACCGACGTGTCGAGCGCCATGTTCCAGTTCCTGGCCTTAGAGCGGCCGATCGTGCTCGTGACCAACCCCATGGCACGAAGCGACCCGGAGCGTTTCGACCCGGAGGGCCCGGAATGGGCCTGGCGGGACGTGGGCGAGGAGGTCCACGACGTGGGGAGCCTCGCCGCGGCGGTGGCGCGCGCGCTCGACGATCCCGGCCGCGGCGCCGAGCGGCGGGCGCATTATCGCCGTCTGCTGTTCGGCGACTTGACCGACGGGCGCGCGGCCGAGCGCATCGCCCTCAACGTGACGCGACTCCTTCGCGAGCGAGCCTCGCCATGACCGCGGCACCCCGGTTGCCGCCGGCCTCGGACGTCTCCGCCCTGGTGCTTGCGGCCGGCACCGGCACCCGTCTCGGCAACCGCAGCAAGGCCTTCCTGGCCGTGGGCGGGGTCACGCTCGTCGAGCGCGTGGTGGCGCGTATGCGGCCCTATTGCGCCGAAATCCTGGTCGGGCTGCCCCCGGACGAGGTGGAAACGGGCCGCGCCCTGTTCGAGGGCGCGGGCGTCACGGCGGTGGCGGGCGGGGCGACGCGCCAGGAGACGGTCGAGATTCTGCTGGCCCGCGCGGGCCTGCCTCTCGTTCTCGTGCATGACGTGGCGCGCCCCCTGGCACGGCCCGACCTGTTCGAGCGGGTCTTGGCCGCGGGCGCCCTGCACGGGGCCGCAGTCGCGGCGCTGCCCGCGGGAACGCGCGATTCCCTGGGGCTGGCGGAGAACGGGGAGCTGGTGTCGGCGCTTGCACGCGAGGCGGTGGTGTTTACGCAGACGCCTCAGGCGTTCCGCCGCGAGATTCTGCTGGAGGCGTGCCGCAAGGCGCGCGAGCAGGGCTGCGAGGACCCGAGTCTGGCCGGATTGATGGTGCGGACCGGCCGGAGGGTCCGACTGGTCGAAGGCGACCCGGAGAACGTCAAGATCACTTTCGCCGAGGACTGGGAGCAGGCCCGCCGGACGATCGCCGCCGAGGGCGCCCACGACTGACGCCCCGGCCGGCGGGCTTCCTGTCCGCGGGGGCGGCGCCGCGCGACATCAGGCGCGCCATGTCCATCACCCGGCTGCTGTAGCCCCATTCGTTGTCGTACCACAGCACGAGTTTGGCCATGCGGCGGCCGACCACCTGCACCCATTGCATGTCGATGGTGGCGGACAGCGGGCTGCCGACGTAATCGACCCCGACGAGGGACTCGCGGTTGAGCCCCACATAGGGCGATCCCTCGAAGGCATCGGCGAGGAAGCGCCCCAGATTCTCGCCCGTCGTGTCGCAGCGAAGGCGCAGCGTCAGGTCGGCGCACGAGACGATGTGGGTCGGGGTGCGGAACGAGAATCCGCCGAGCCGTTTCGCGATCGCGGGCAGGATGGGAGCGAGAGTGGTCACCGCCGTGGTGCTCTTGGGAATGAGCGTCCCGGTGCTCATCCTTCCCAGCGAGAAATCGGTCCAGAATTGGCCCGGGCGCTGCTGCCAGCCGACCGGCGCGTCGACCAGGTTCTGATACGAAAGCCACGGATGCAGCGTCGTCACGAAGCCGGAGTCGATGCCGTATTTCCTGTCGATGGCCAGCAACGGATGGGCAATGGCGTTGGCATCGCAAATGGTGTTGGAGACCACATGATCGCGGCGGTCGTCGTAATCGGAATCGTTGATCCCCATGATGATGTAGCGGTCGACGCCCTCGTCCGGCGAATGGGTGACGATCACCTTGCGCACCCTGCCGGCCGCAACCAGCGCCTTCGCAGCCCTCACGTTCGCGGCCACACCCGTCGCCTCGATCAGGATTTCGACGCCATGGTCCTGCCACGGCACATGGAGCGACAAATCTTGCGCGAAGAACGGCGCTTCGCGGTTTCCGAAGGCCACGACGCCGCGAGCGGGGAAGGCATTCGCACGCACCGGAGCCCGGCCGAAGGTGGAATCGTAATTGTAGAGGTAGGCGAGATTCTCGACGTTGGGCGCGAGGTCGTTGACGGCGGCGATCTCGAGGTCGGGGCTCGTCACCGCCATGCGGGCCACCTGGCGGCCGATGCGCCCGAAGCCGTTGATGCCGATCCGGATCGCTCTCGTCATGGGGCGGGAGCGGCGCTACCAGGCTGGCCGTCGCGCGGGCCGCCGGGCTGGCTTTCAGGCGGGTTTTCGGGCGGCGCTCCGGAGAGGCGCGCCAGGGCCGCCCGGTAGTCGTCGAAGGCGTCCGCGAACTGGGCGAGCGAGATCGTCTTGTCGCCGATCAGCCTGCCCCGGCTGTCGAAAAGCTCGATCCCGAGGCCGTGCCCGGCGCGAAGCCGCGCGATCAGGGCTTCCGTCTCGGGGCTCCGCCACGACGCCCGGTCGAGGGCGTCCGGATCGGCTTGCGCCGCGACCGCGCCGTCGACGGTGAGCGCCACGCTGGCGCCCCGCGCCGTGCCGCTCCTGGAGAAGACGGTGATCACGGGCGTTCCAGCCTGGTCTTCCGTCAACCGGATCGAGCTCGAATGGGGGGACTCGTTGAACGCGATCGCCGGCGCGTCGATGTAGCACGACTTGTCCCCGGCCACGAGGCCGCGCCAGCATACGACCGACCACTCTCCGAAGATGCGGTAATACACCACGTAGGGGACGGCCCGCGCGCCCAATGGCAAAAGCACCGCCAGGCCGAGCAGGGCGAGAAAGGGGCGCAGACGGCGCGTTCGCCGTTGGCCCGTCGAATGGCTCTTCATTTTCAGCGCACCTCCAGCAGGCGCATGTCGCTGGTCTCCATGGTCTTGCCGTCGCGCGTTCCCGTGAGTGTCACCTCGCCGCGATAGGTCCCGGCGCGCCACGGTGCGCCGCGGCGCCGCTTGCCGATGTACTGGAACCACCGCGCGTCGCGTTGCTCCAGCGTTTTCTTGATCTGGATCAGCGGTTTGCCGTCGGGATCGACAAGCCGCATGCGGAGTTCGTCCCCCGCCTCGACGCCGAACAGATCGGCCCAAAAGAAGAACGTGGGCGCGTTGCGCTGCAAGGCGAAATCGCGAAAGCCGCCGGCGCGCGCTTGATCGCGGGCGGGCATGGTGCTCGAGAAGCCGGCGTTGAAGATCGCGGCCGGCGTATAGACGAGCGCTTTCAGCGCCGCCTCGGTCCATAGCGGATGCGTGCCGAGGCCGCAGGATGCGCCCCGGGGGCGGCCCTCGACGCCCAGGAACGGATCCACGATCGTGTCGCCGTGGCGCACCATGAAGTGGACGTGCGGATATTCCGACATGCCCGAAATCCCCACCTGGCCCAATTTCTGTCCGGCCTCGACCCGGTCGCCCGTCTTGACCGCGATCGAGCCCTGCCGCATGTGGCAATAATGCGTGAACCAGCCGCCGCCGTGGGCGATGGCGACTCCGTTGCCGCAGCCGGTCCCGTCCACCATCTCCGCGCCCGGCACCTTGACCCTGACGTCCGGCAAGCCGTCGCGAGCTTCCGTCACGACGCCGGGCGCGGCCGCCAGGACCGAAATGCCCGCCTCCATCGCGGAAACGTCGCGAATCGCGATATCGACTCCGGAATGACGGTCGTTGGCCCGGCCGGCGCACATGTAATCCAGCACCCCCGGCCCCGGGTCGAGATCGACGAACTTGGAGATCCAGCAGGTCTTGCCCGGGACGCAGTCGATGGGAAGCGAAAGCGAGGGTGCCGGCGCAGCCTGCGGCGCTTGCGGGACTTGCGGCGCTTCCACGGCTTGCGGGGCTTGCGGGGCTGGTGGGGTTTGCGGTGCTTCCACGGCTTGCGGGGCTGGCGGGACTTGCGGCGTTTCCACGGCTTGCGGGGCTGGTGGTGCTTCTAAGGCTTGCGGGGCTTGCGGGGCCTCCAGGATTTGTGGGGCTTTTGAAACTTGTGGGGCTTGCGGAACTCGCGGCCAAAGGAGAAATATGGCAACCGCGAACCCGGCCACGATAAGACCAAGTCCCACGAATAACACAACGGCGCGCTTCATCGCTGTTCCCCGAACCCAAGTCCCATCGTTGTGCTCTATTCGCGATTTCGTTAGCGCGGGGGATTATAGGCCCCATGCCAAGGCCGGCCAATCCGAACCCCCGTGCCTAGCCAGTGGATCACACCCATCATTTTGACTTTCTTAATGTTTTCTGGGCTTGTATTGAAATCTGGAGCGGGCAGAGAGAGGGTGTTTCGGCCGTGCGCGTGATCGTGACCGGCGGGGCCGGTTTCATTGGCGGGGCGGTGGTCCGGCAGTTCATCGGGCTCACCGACGCCACCGTCGTCAACGTGGACAAGCTCACCTACGCGAGCAGCCTCGACGGCGTGGCGGAAGTCGAGGGCAACCCCCGCTACCATTTCGAGCAGATCGACGTCTGCGACCCCGAGGCCGTGAGGAGCGTGTTCGCGCGCTATCGCCCCGACGCGGTGATGCATCTCGCCGCCGAATCCCATGTCGATCGCTCCATCGACGGGCCCGCCGCCTTCATCGAAACCAACGTCCGCGGCACGTTCGTGATGCTCGAAGAGGCGCTTGCCTATTGGAACGCGCTCGAGCCGGGGCCGCGCGAGCGATTCCGTTTCCATCACGTGTCCACCGACGAGGTGTACGGCAGCCTAGGCCCGACCGGCCTGTTCACCGAGGCGAGCCCCTATCGGCCCAACTCGCCCTATTCCGCGAGCAAGGCGGCGGCCGACCATCTGGTGCGCGCGTGGTTCGCCACCTATGGGCTTCCGGTCGTGATCACCAACTGCTCCAACAATTTCGGGCCGTTCCAGCATCCCGAAAAACTGGTCCCCCTCGTGATCACGAAGGCGCTGGCGGGCCAGCCGCTCCCCATCTACGGCAAGGGGGACAACGTGCGCGACTGGCTTTACGTCGAGGACCACGCGGAGGCCTTGCGCCTGGTCCTGGCACGGGGCCGGATCGGCGAAACCTACAATATCGGCGGCGGCAGTGAACGCACGAACCTGCAGGTGGTGAATGCCATCTGCGCCCAGCTCGACGACATCGTTCCCGACTCGCCCCACCGGCCCCATGCCAAACTCATCGCCTTCGTCGCCGACCGTCCCGGTCACGACAAGCGCTATGCCATCGACGCCAGCAAGGTCGCCCGCGATCTGGGCTGGAAGCCCGGCCACAATTTCGACCAGGCGATGCAAAAAACCGTAACCTGGTTCGTGGAAAATCGCGCCTGGGCCGAGAAGGAAATGGCGCGCACCGGGGCGGGCGAGCGCCTCGGGCTCGGGCATGGCCACGCCGCGCCGTCTCGCGCGTAACCGGACGAATCGAGGACGCCGACCGATGACCACTCCACCCGGATCGGCCGCCGCGCGGCGCAAGGGCATCATCCTCGCGGGCGGATCGGGCACGCGGCTCTACCCCGTGACCAAGGCGGTGAGCAAGCAGCTCCTTCCCGTCTTCGACAAGCCGATGATCTACTACCCGCTCACCACCCTGATGCTGGCCGGCATCCGCGAGATTCTCGTCATCACCACGCCCCAGGACAGAGCCCAGTTCGAAGCCCTGCTGGAAGACGGCGGCCAATGGGGGCTGTCGCTTCGATACGCGGAGCAGCCGCGTCCCGAGGGCCTGGCGCAGGCGTTCCTGATCGGCGAGGACTTCATGGGCCGCGATCCGGTGTGCCTGGTCCTGGGCGACAACATCTTCTTCGGCCACAACCTCGCCCTGCGGCTTCAAGAGGCGACGAAGCGCGCCGCGGGGGCGACCGTGTTCGCCTATTATGTGCGCGACCCCGAGCGCTACGGCGTGGTGGCGTTCGATTCCGACCACCGCGCGGTTTCGATCGAGGAGAAGCCGGCCCGGCCGAAATCGAACTACGCGGTCACCGGCCTCTATTTCTACGACAACGACGTGGTCGCCATCGCCAAGGCGTTGCGGCCGTCCCCCCGCGGCGAGCTCGAAATCACCGACGTCAACAAGGTCTATCTGGAGCGCGGCGAACTGACCGTGGAGCTCCTGGGCCGCGGCTCGGCCTGGCTCGACACGGGCACCCACGAGGCGCTGCTTCAAGCCAACAATTTCATCGGCATGGTCGAGGCGAGACAGGGCCTTCGCATCGCCTGTCCGGAGGAGATCGCCTGGCGCATGGGATTCATCGGCCGCGACGATCTGGAGCGGCTCGCCCTGCCCCTGGTCAAGTCCGGCTACGGCCAATACCTTCTCGACCTCCTGAAGCATGAGTGACGAGGGCGGGCCATGAAGGTCGTCGAGACCGATCTTCCGGGCGTCCTCTTGATCGAGCCCGACGTCTATGCCGACGACCGGGGCTATTTCTTCGAGACCTTCCGCGACGCCCGCTATCGGGAGTCCGGCATGCCGGACGTGTTCCGGCAGGACAATCTCTCGTTCTCGAGGGCGCGGGTGCTCCGCGGCCTGCATCTGCAGCACCCGGGCGGCCAGGCGAAGCTGGTGTTCACGGTGGAGGGCGAGATCTTCGACGTGGCGGTCGACGTGCGCGTCGGATCCCCGCATTTCGGGCGCTGGATGGGGGCGCGTCTGTCCGCCGACAACCGCCATCAGCTGTTCATCCCGGAAGGGTTCGCCCACGGCTTCTGCGTCCTCTCGGAAGAGGCGCGCGTGGCCTACAAATGCACCGCGCTTTATGATCCCAAGACCGAGATGTCGATCGCGTGGGAAGATCCCGATATCGCCATCGCCTGGCCCGTGAGCGCGCCGCGCCTGTCGGCCAAGGACGCGGCCGCGCCCAGGCTGCGCGACATCGATCCCGCGCGCCTTCCCCGATTCGGGAGCGGGACGTGACGCCGCCTGCGGCCCGTGGCGCGCGTGGGCCTATCCTGCTCTTCGGCGCCACCGGTCAGATCGGGTGGGATCTGCTGCGCGGCCTTTCGCCGCTCGCCCGAGTCGTGGCGCCGTCGCGAAGCGAGGTCGATCTCGCGGACGAACCTGCGCTGCGCAACGCCATCCGCGATACCGCGCCGTTGCTGATCGTGAATGCCGCCGGCTACACCAACGTGGACGGCGCGGAAACCGACGAGGCCGCGGCGCATGCGGTCAATGCCCGGGCGCCGGGCGTCATGGCGCAGGAGGCGGCGCGCCTGCGGGTGCCGTTCGTCCACTACTCCACCGATTACGTGTTCGACGGCAACGCAGCGGACCCCTACAAGGAGACCGACTCGACCCGGCCGCTCAATGCCTACGGCCGCACCAAGTGCGACGGCGAGGCGGAAGTCGCGGCCTCCGGCGGGCATTGCCTCGTGTTCCGCACCAGCTGGGTCTATTCCGCCCGGGGCAAGAACTTCCTGCTCACCATCGAGCGGCTGGCGCGCGAGCGCGAGGAGCTCCGCGTCGTGTCCGATCAGGTGGGATCGCCCACGCCCGCCCGGCTTGCCGCCGACGCCACCGTGCTGGCGCTGGCGCGATGCTGGCGGCCCGGCGCGAGCGATCCGCTTTCGGGCGCCTCGGGCCTTTATCACCTGACGGCGGCGGGTGAGACCAGCTGGCACGGATTCGCCGCCGCCATCGTCGATCACATGCGCGCGGCCTCCGATCCGCGCCTTCGCGCGCGGGCGGTCACCGCCATCACGACCGCGGAATTCCCGCGCCCCGCGGCGCGGCCCGCGCGCTCGGTGCTCGATTGCACCAAGCTGGAAGAGAGATTCGGACTTTCGCTGCCGGACTGGCGGACCGGTCTGGCGCTCACCCTCGCCGAACGGGCGGGGCTTACGCCACCTTGACCGGTTTCTTGACCGACGGGAGCTTGCCCGCGGCCAAGTCGCCTATGAGTTTCTTGTGCTTTTTCAAACACATGGATAGATCGTAGCGCTCCACCACCGTGGCGCGCGCCCGGGTTCTGATGGCCGCCATCCGGTCCTTGTGGTCGAGCGCCTCACCGACCCGGTCGGCAATCTGCTTGGGCTTGAAGAAGTCCACCAGCAGGCCGTTGCGGCCGTCGCTCAACACCTCGGTGACCGGGGGCGTGTCGGACCCGACGACCAGACAGCCGGCCCCCATCGCCTCCAGCATCGACCACGACAGCACGAACGGATAGGTGAGGTAGACGTGCGCGGCCGACACCTGCAGCACCTTGAGGAAGCGGTCGTAGGGCACGTTGCCGAGGAAGTGCACGCGGGCGGGATCGATCTTGACCTCCGACAGCATCTTGGCGCGATAGGTCTCACCGGAGGCGAGCCTGCGGCCATAGCTGACCCCGTCGCCGCCCACGATCACGATCTGGCATTTCGGCCGCCGCCGGCAGATCTCCTCGGCCGCATGCATGAACGACGGGAAGCCGCGATAGGGTTCGAGATTGCGGGCGACGTAGGTCACGACCTCGTCGCCGGCCGCGACCGTCTTGCCGTTGGGAAGATCGAGACGCGCCGCCGGATCGGGCGCCACCACCTTGGTGTCGATGCCATCGTGGATGCGGGCGATCTTGTACAGGAATTCTTCCGGGAACTGGGAGCGCTGCCATTTGGTCGGACTCACGCCCGCGTCGCAGCACTCTAAGCTGAGCAGATTGTTGGCGTTCTTGGTGCGTATCCGGCACATGTCGTCGAGCGAAACCGGAGTGTCCGGATCGAATCCGACGTCGGCGCCGCTGGCGTGATAATAGAATTCGAAATAGCCGAGCAGCGGAACCTCGCCGTAGATGTCCTTGACGTAAAGGGCCTCGCCCCAGCCCGGATGGACACAGATGACGTCGGGCACGAATCCGGATTTCTTCAGCTGGAACAGCGTACGCGCCGCGGCCTGGCCGTACAGCACCGCGCCTTCCAACGGCTTCAGGTAATGGTGGAGCGCCTTGTGGCCCTCGCGGTGCAGGTCGTAGACGTATTTCTTGACGCCGGGAATCTCGACTCCCTTGCGCTTGGTCACGAAGCGCACGTCGTTCTTGGAATCGGCGGCGTAGAGGCGCGCCAGGTGCTTGTACTGCCCCGGCATATTCTGGTGCATAAACAGAATCTTCATGTCCCCGATCCACCTTCCCCTTTCGTGCCCGCCCGCTTTCGTGCCCGCGGCCGGCCCGTCCCCGGCCGCAATCGAGGCCCGGTTGTGCGCCGGTGCGGCGAGTATTCGCCCGATTACTTGACAATACGTTGACGTCGCCTGTCTAGAAACCGAGAATTCACCGCTATTATTTCATTCCTCCGCCCATAGGCCATGAATCCCGCGATCTACTACGATACCGACGCCTACGATACCTCGGGCTCCAAGCTGATGGGGCGGCACGCGGCGGGCGAGGGGTTCCTGCGCGGCTACGCCCGCCACTCCGGCGCCGACCAGTTCCTGTGCTACACCCGCTCCGAGAAGGGCTTCGCCGATTTCCGGGAACGGCTCGCCCGGCTCGCGGGCGGGCCGCGGCCCTGCCGCTGGATTCCCCATGGCCGCAGCACCGATCTCGGCGAAGCCGGCTGCCTGTATTTTCCCGCGCCCAACCTGGGCGGGCTCGCCTGGCAGCGCCGGTACCTGGAACCGAAACTCTACAGCCTGTGCGGCGTGACCCACACCACCGCCAGCGCGGGCGTCATGGACGCGCTGGGCGAGCTGGTGCTGGCGCCGCTCGAATCCTGGGACGCGGTGATCTGCACCTCCCGCGCGGTGCGCGCCACCATCGAGCGGGTGCACGAGACCTGGGGCGATTACCTGGCCCAGCGCTTCGGCGGACAGCCGCGCTGTCCGGCGCAGCTTCCGGTCATTCCGCTCGGGGTCGATTGCGACCACTTCGCCCCATCGGCGTCCGCAAAGGCGGCGCGCGCGAAGTTGCGCAAGAAACACCGCATCGCCGACAACGACGTGGCGGTGCTCTTCGTCGGGCGCTTCAGCTATCACGCCAAGGCGCACCCCATGCCGATGTATCTGGGCCTCGAAGAGGCCGCGCGGCGGACCGGCAAGCGCATCCATCTCATCCAGGCCGGGTGGTTCCCGAACGAGATGATCGAGCGGACCTTCGTCGACGGCGCGCGCGCCTTCTGCCCCAGCGTCAATGCCCTGTTCCTGGACGGCCGCGACAAGGAGATCCGCAACGACGTCTGGTTCGCCGCCGACGTCTTTGTCTCGCTCGCCGACAACATTCAGGAGACATTCGGGCTTACGCCGGTCGAGGCCATGGCGGCGGGCCTCCCCGTCGTGGTGAGCGACTGGGACGGATACCGCGACACGGTGCGCCCGGGCATCGACGGCTTCGCGGTTCCGACCGTGATGCCGCCTTCGGGAGCGGGCGACGGGCTCGCCTACCGCCATTACCTCGGGCTCGACAGCTATGACCGCTACATCGGCTACACGAGCCAGTGCGTCGCCGTCGACGTGCGCGCCAGCGCCGAGGCCTTCACCGCGCTGGTGGGCGATGCCGCGCTGCGCGGCCGCATGGGAGAGCAGGGACGCGCCCGCGCCCGCGAGACGTTCGATTGGCGGGTCGTGATCGCCGCCTATCAGCAGCTCTGGCGCGAGCTGGCCGAGCGGCGCTCGCGGGACTCGGAGCTGGCCCCGCGCAAGCCGGGAGCCCCTATCTTTCCCTTGCGCGACGACCCGTTCGCGCTCTTTGCCAGTTATCCCACCCTCGCCCTGACCGACGATCTCATCGTCCGCGCGGCGGTGGAAGACGCCGCGGCCGAGCTCGATCGCGTCAAATCCATCGACATGAACGACTACGCCTCCCATTTGCTGGCGACCAAGCCGGAGATTCTGGCCGTCCTCGAGCGGCTCGCGGCCGAAGGCCCGCTTGCGGTCGGGGACTTCACCCGCGGGACGGCGGGGCGTCAGAAGGCCCTGGTGCAACGCAGCCTGGCCTGGCTCGCCAAGATGGGCCTCGTCACCATCGGCAAGGGCTGAGGCCCGGCGGCACGCACTTCGTCGCGCGCCCGGTGGCGGCGGCGAGTCCCCATGCGCAACCCGGCCCGCGGATTGGCGTCACGGCGCGAGAGACTCTTGCGGGGCGGTGTTCGAGTCAGTCGGAATCGGCCGCGGCCTTTTGGCGCCGGGACGCCCGGTTGGCGGCGAATTGGGCGAGCCGCTGCCAATTGCCGGCCGACTGGATGTGGCAGTAGATGGGCAGCAACCAATTGTGCCGGCGCCATTCCAGGAACAGGTCGTCGGGCAATTCGTCGAACATCTTGGCGGCAACGACGCGAAGATCCTTCAATGTCATCTTCCTGGTCCCGAGCGCGACCGTGAAGGTGCGCGGCTCGAGCAGGTCATGGTGCACCAGCGCCAGGGTGAATTCGCGGGTCTTGGCCTCTTCGGCCGCAAAGGTCTCGCAGAAACGCATGGCCTGCTGCGCAAGCTCGCTCGGCGCGCCGTCGACGATGAGGGGTGTTCCGCCCTCTTTCACCAGATTCGGACACTCCTCGTCGATGGCCAGAATCTTCCGCTCGGAGTCCTTCGGCGACACCAGCAGGAACGGATGCCGGCGCACATAGGCGGGCAAATAGGCGGCGCTGCGCCAGCCGCCGTTCGCGCCGACGAAGAGATTCTGGCCCTTCCGCAGCCCCAGAATCGCGATCGGCACGGGAACGGCGTCGTTGGAGAAGATGATCGGATAGTCCCGGGACGCGGCGGCGATCTCCCCCATGAGCAGGGGCACGGTCGCGACGTCGGCGGCGAAGGAGAAACTCGCCGGGGTCTTGAGCCCCAATCCGGCATGCTCCTTGAGGTGAAGCGGCCGCAGCGACTTGTAGAGGAGCGGCAGGGGTGCCGGGGCTGGAGCTGGGACTTGAGCGTCGTCCCGCTCGCGGCGTTTCTTCTTTTCGGTTTGTGCCGGTTCGTCCATCTCTTCCCTCCCGTATTCCGCCGCTTCGCGCCAATCCCCGCGCGGCCTCAGGATGCGTTGCTTCGCGCCGCGACTTCAAGCGCGTATTCCGCCCGCCGGTCCCGGGCCGGCGCCGCTGCGCCCGGTTCCGGAATCCGGTTCCCCGCGCACCGGCGGGCGCCGAAGGCGGCCCCGGGCGTTTCACTATTTTTCATTTATTTACAATTAGATGACAGGGCACAATCCGAGGCCGGACCGGGGATCGGCCCGCGCCCGGTCACTCGGGCGGAACGACGCGAACCTCGGTCTCTTGCGGGAAATACAAGGTCACGCCGGAGCGAAAGCGCAGGAACCGGAAACCGGCCACGCTGACTCCCCCGGCGGTGGCCTCGGGGGCGGCGACTCCGGAATTTTCCACTTCCTCGCGGGTGGCGATCGCCAGCTCTCCGCCCGCCACCCCGTCGATCAGGACGATGTTCCCGTGGTCGTCCGGGATCAGGGCGTCGAGAGGAAGGACCAGGACTTCGCCTTGCGCGGCCTCGCTTCCCCCGCTCTCGCCTCGAGTGGTCGATGCCGGCTCGTCCGTCGCCGGCGGCAGAGGCGCGGCTTTCGGCGGCTCGCCGCCGGGACGCTCGTCCTCTCCGCCCGTGATTGTTGCCACCGTGCTTCTCCCGGCGCTATGCGCCGCACTCTAGGCCCCGATGCTTAGCGCTTCGTTACCCTGTTGCCAAGCCGTTCCTCGCCTGCGCGCTGGGCCGCACTCCGTTCCGAAAAAAACGCCGGAGGCGAGGCGCCCCCGGCGATCCACCAGTCCGAAAGTGGCGAAGGGGTTGCCCCCTTCGCCGCCCATCGCCGTCATCAGGAAGTCTGGATCTGGGTCGCCGCGTTGTTCACCAGCAGGGTGATGTCGTTGATCGTTCCGTCGCCGACACCTTCGAACACGATCGAGCCGCCATTGGCGAAGGCCACGGTCACGTCCGTGCCGTTGTCGGTCACGGTGGTCTGCGCCTGGACATCGGTCAGATCCACGCCGCCGCCGTTGACGTCGAGCACATCGGTGAACTTCAAGACATCGACCGTCCCATCGAAGTTGCTGATGCGGTCGGCACCGTCGTCGTCGCCGCCCGGCAACGTGGTGCTGTGGAGGCTGAACTGGAACGTATCCGTGCCGGTGCCGCCATCCAGCGTATCGTCGCCGATCCCGCCGATGAGCAGGTCGTTGTCGGTACCGCCGTCGAGCTGGTCGTTGCCCGAGCCGCCGTCCAGCGTGTCGGCGCCGTTGTCGCCGCTCAGCACGTCGTTATCGGCGCCGCCGGAAAGCGAGTCGTCCCCGTCGCCGCCCGACAGCGTGTCGTTGCCGGCGCCGCCCAACAGGGTGTCGTTCTGGTTGCCGCCGTCGAGGACGTCATTGCCGGCGCCGCCGTCGAGCGAGTCGTTGCCCAGCCCGCCGGTCAGGACGTCGTTGCCGTCCTGGCCCAGCAGCGTGTCGTCTCCGCTCTGGCCGTCCATCTCGTCGGAGCCGGACCCGCCATCCATGAAGTCGTTGCCGGAGCCGCCCAACATGGTGTCGTTCTGGTCGTTGCCGAACATGCGGTCGTCGTCGCCGCCGCCGATCATGGAGTCGGCGCCCGTGCCGCCCAACATGCTGTCGTTGCCGTCGCCGCCCTGCATGGTGTCGTCGCCGGCGTCGCCGAACATGGTGTCGTTGCCTTCGTCGCCGAACATCGAGTCGTTGCCGTCGTCGCCGTGCATGGTATCTGCACCGAAGCCGCCATGCATGGTGTCGTTGCCGGTGCCGCCCGACATCAGGTCGCCGATGTCCGCCGGGTTGCCCAGGCCGTCGTCGCCATACATATTGTCGTTGCCGCCCTGGCCGAACATGGTGTCGCTGCCGGTGCCGCCGAACATCTGATCTCCGCCGCCGCCAACCATGCTGGCGTTGTGCGCGGGCGTGATGCCGTCGAAGAAGATGTCGCCATACATCACGTCGTTGCCGGTGCCGCCATCCATGGTGTCGGCCCCGCTTGCGGTGGCAAGCGAGTCGGCGCCATAGGCGTCTCCGATCAGCGTGTCATTGCCGTCGCCGCCGAGCAGGCTGTCGTTGCCGGTGCCGTGGGCCGTCGTGCCCGCGACGTGGGCCATGACGTCGCCGACGATGAAGTCGTTGCCAAGCCCGCCGTCGATGGTGTCGCCGCCCGAGCCGTCGGCCGTGCTTCCGGAGTCGTTGACCCGGGCATCGCCGATGAGGGTGTCGTTGCCAAGGCCGCCGGTGATGCTGTCGGCACCCGAGCCGATCGCATGGCTGCCGGTTCCGTTGGTCATCGCGTCACCGATGACGAGGTCATTGCCGTTGCCGCCGTCGATGGTGTCGCCGCCCGAGCCGGTGGCCGTGCCGCCCGAGCCGTCGGTCAGCGCATCGCCGATGATGGTGTCGTTGCCCTCGCCGCCGGCGATGTTGTCTCGGCCCGTGCCGGTCGCGCTCGGGGTATCCGACCCGTTCTTGATCGCCCAGGCGTCGCCGATGATGTAGTCGTTGTTGTCGGGAGCGCCGCTGAAGCCGTTGTCGCCCGTGATCGTGTCGTTGCCCGACCCGGTCGCGGTGGATCCGATGGCCAGGGCGTCGCCGACGATGGTGTCGTTGCCGTCCGATCCGTCGATGCTGTCGCCCCCCGTGCCGTAGGC
>JBAVNO010000014.1:0-28487 GCA_049691095.1 Alphaproteobacteria bacterium
GGATGCGAATGGCTGCATCTGGTGGATCTCGACGGCGCCTTCGCCGGCCGTCCGGTGAACGCGGCTGCCGTCCAATCGATCCTGGCCGCCGTATCGGTGCCGGTGCAACTGGGCGGCGGCATCCGCGACCTCGCAACCGTCTCGATGTGGCTGGACAAGGGCGTGAGGCGCGTGATCCTCGGCACCGTGGCGCTGCGGCAGCCCGAGATCGTGCGCGAGGCGGCGCGTCTCCATCCGGGGCGGATCGTGGTCGGGATCGACGCCGAGAACGGCCGCGTGGCGGTCGAGGGATGGGCGGACGTGTCGAAAACCCGGGCCATCGACGTCGCGCGCCGGTTCGAGGATTGCGGCGTCGCGGCCATCGTCTATACCGATATCGAGCGGGACGGGACCATGACGGGACTGAACGTCGAGGCCACCGCGGAGCTGGCGGGAGCGCTGACGATTCCCGTCATCGCCTCGGGCGGCGTGTCCTCGATCGACGATCTCGAGGCGCTCAGGAAAGCGGCGCTTGGAGCCGGCGGCACGATCGAGGGCGTGATCGCGGGCCGCGCGCTCTACGACGGGCGGCTCGACCTGGCCGCGGCGCTCAAGGTGCTGAAGGGCTGACGCGATGCTCAAGATGCGGATCATCCCCTGCCTCGACGTCAAGGGCGGGCGCACCGTAAAGGGCATCCGCTTCGTCGATCTGGTGGACGCGGGCGACCCGGTGGAACAGTCCCGCGTCTACGACGCGCAAGGGGCGGACGAGCTCTGCTTCCTCGACATCACCGCCAGCCACGAGAACCGCGACACGCTGTTCGACGTGGTGGCGCGCACGGCCGAGCAGTGCTTCATGCCTTTGACGGTGGGCGGCGGCGTGCGCACGGTCGAAGACATCCGCAAGCTGCTGGTGGCAGGCGCCGACAAGGTATCGATCAACACCGCCGCCGTCGCCCGCCCCGACTTCGTGCGCGAGGCGGCGCAAAAGTTCGGCAGCCAGTGCATCGTGGTCGCCATCGACGCCCGCCAGACGGAAAAGGGCAAGTGGGAGATCTTCACCCACGGCGGGCGCAATCCGACCGGCATCGACGCGGTGGAATGGGCGCGCCGCATGGCGGGTTTGGGCGCCGGCGAAATCCTGCTCACGTCCATGGACCGGGACGGCACCAGGCAGGGCTTCGACATCGCGCTGACGCGCGCCGTGGCCGACGCGATCAGGATTCCGGTGATCGCCTCGGGCGGCGTGGGCACGCTCGATCACCTGGTGGAAGGGATCCGGGACGGCCACGCCACCGCGGTGCTGGCCGCGTCGATCTTCCATTTCGGTGAGCACACCATCGCCGAGGCCAAGGCTTGTCTGCGTGCGGCCGGGATTCCGGTGCGGCCTTGACCGGAGCAGCGGCGGCAGAGGTAGAGGCAGAGGCAGAGGCAGATTTCACCGGCCAGCACACGTTCCGGCGCGGGCGAGGCTGATCCGATACGAGGGGAGGGCGCCATCTCAGGGCAAGGTAAACGCGATTTCGACGCCATCGTCATCGGCTCGGGCATCGGCGCGCTCACCTTCGCCAGCCTGATGGCGCGGCTCGGCGGCTGGCGAGTCCTGGTGCTGGAACGCCATTTCAAGATCGGCGGCTTCACCCACACGTTCAGCCGTCCCGGCGGCTTCGAGTGGGATGTCGGCATCCATTACGTGGGGGACATGGGCGAGGGGATGGCGTCCCGCCGGCTGTTCGATCTCGTCACCGACGGGAATGTCCTCTGGAACCCCATGCCCGACACCTATGACCGATTCGTCTATCCGGGCCTGCGGTTCGATGTGCGCAAGGGCGAGGCGGCGTTCCGGGAGGATCTGATTCGCGCCTTTCCCGACGAGCGCGCCGGCATCGAACGGTACTTCCGGGACCTTAAGGCGGCTATGGCGTGGTTCCGGCGTCGGCACACGGCCGCGGTCGTGCCGCCGCCGCTCTCGTGGGCGTTGACGGCGGTGAACACCTTGACCTCCCGTCTGCCGTTGATGACGACGCGGGAATATTTGGAGAAGCGGTTTCGCGATCCGCGGCTGCGCGCCGTCGTAGCGTCGCAATGGGAGGATTACGGGGTGCCACCGCGCACCAGCGCCTTCGTCACCCACGCGATCATCGCCGTCCATTATATCGATGGCAGTTGGTATCCCGACGGCGGCGCCGGCCAAATCGCCAAGCACGTAAGCGTCGTGATCCGCCGCTCCGGCGGCGACCTTCTGGTCAATCACGAGGTGACGCGGATCATCGTCGAAGACGGACGAGCCGTCGGCGTCGAAGTCTCGATCAAGAAGGGGCCGCAGGAAACCGTGACGGAGTTTCGCGCGCCCGTGGTCGTTTCCGATGCGGGCGCGCTGAACACGTTCGCCAAGCTGCTGCCCGCTTCGACGCCGCTTCCCTTCCGCGAGGAGCTGGATTCTCCGCCGGAAGGATTCGAGGTGGTCGAACTGTTCCTCGGGCTGCGGCGCGATCCCCGGGAATTCGGGTTCCAGGGCGAGAATCACTGGATCTACGCCGGGTTCGACCATGACGAGATGTACGCGAGGCGGAACGAGCTTTTAGACGGCCGGGCGGTGATGGCCTACCTGTCCTTTCCCTCGCTCAAGGATTCCAAGGCCAAGCGGCATACGGCGGAGATCGTCTCCCCGATCGATTACCGCCTTCTCGAAGCCCATCGCAGCGAGCCATGGCGACGCCGCTCCGACGACTACGAATTGGCCAAGCGCCGGATCACGCAGGCGCTGCTCGATTTCGTCGACCGCCATTACCCCGGGTTCCGGGACCTGGTGGAATATTCCGAGCTTGCCACGCCCTTGTCGTTCGAGCATTTCACGGCCGCCCCGTCGGGCACCATTTACGGGTATCCGGCGACACCGGACCGTTACCGAAAGCGTTGGCTCGGCGTCGCTACGCCGGTGCGCAATTTGTTCCTTACCGGAACCGACGTGGCGTCGCTCGGCCTCGTGGGGGCGATGATGGGCGGCGTCGCCACGGCGAGCCGTTTGCTGGGCCCGTTGGGGTTCTTCAAGATCATGCGGGCGGCCTATGCCCGGCCGCGATGACAGAGGGTGCGAAATCTGCTAGGCAGGAAAGGACGTCCTGCGCGGACGGCGGCCCGACGGGCGCCGATGCGGGGGACGCGATCCCGATCAGGACGGCGGCATGGCGACCAACGAGAACAAGGTCTTGGAACGGCTTTTCGCCGTGATCGACAGCCGCCGGGGCGCCGATCCCAAGGCGAGCTATACGGCGAGCCTGCTCGCCGCGGGCAAGGAGGATTGCGCCCGCAAGGTGGGCGAGGAGGCGATCGAAACCATGGTCGCCGCGCTGCAGGGAAACCGCGACGACGTCATCCACGAAAGCGCGGATCTGCTCTACCACCTGCTGGTGCTATGGGCGTGTGTGCGGATCACGCCCGAGGAAGTCTGGGCCGAGCTGGCGCGCCGCGAGGGAACCTCCGGCATCGCCGAAAAGGAATCGCGGGGCGGGCCCGAGTAACGCCGGCCCGATCATCCCCGAATCCACAACCCGAGGGACGGACCCGCCATGGCCTATGACAAGAACAACATCTTCGCGCGGATCTTGAGGGGCGAGATTCCCTGCCGCAAGGTCTACGAGGACGATTACGCGCTCGCCTTCTACGACATCAGCCCCCAGGCGCCCGTGCACGTGCTGGTGATCCCCAAGGGGCCCTACAGCGGCATGGACGATTTCGCGGCCCAGGCGAAGCCGGCGGAGATCGAGGGCTTCTTCCGTGCCGTGGGCAAGGTCGCGCGCGACCTGGGCTTAAACGAGTCCGGGTACCGCTTCCTCGCCAATCACGGCCCCGACGGCGGCCAGGAAGTCCCCCACTTCCACGTCCACATCTTCGGCGGCAGGCCGCTGGGCCGCATGGTGGCGAAGCAGCCCTGAACGCCGGGGCCCGCAGGCCCTCGATCCGCACCGGCCCGCCGATCCCAGCCCACGGGTCCGGCCGCGTCCGGCGTCCGCTAGGCGTCCGATAACCATCGGAAATCACTTACGAAAAGACGCGTGTAATACTTTGTAATGGCGCTTGCGAAGGGCGCGCCCCGGTCCTAACTTTTACTCAAGATATCGCCCCCAATCGGGGCCTGAAACATAGGAGGCGGTCATGAAGCGGTTTCTGGCCGTTTTGCTGCTGGCGCTGGTCGTGAGCCTTCCCGCCGCGGCCGATCGTTTTGGCTTCGGATACGGTTATGGGCATGGCCGTCACTACGGCCATTCCCGACTGTTCTTCGATTTCGCGTTCGGGCCGTACTACGCGCCCTATTATTACCGGCCGTATTATTACCCGCCCTATTATCCGCCGGTGTATTACGCACCGCCGGTCTATTATTCCCGGCCGCCCGTCGTCGTGCAGCAACCGGCGCCGAGCGCCTATTGCCGCGACTTCCGCGGCGACGCCACCATCGACGCGAACGGCCAGCCGTTCTTCGGCCGCGCCTGCCTGCAGCCCGACGGCCAATGGCACATCGTCGATTGAGGATCGCTCCGGCCGCCTGCGCGAGACCCTGGGCCGCCGCCCCGCGCGGGCGCCCGTCACGCCATCAGCTGGGGCGCGATGCGGCGGTAGCTGAGCGCCTCGGCGACGTGGGTGCGCCGGACCTTATCCACCCCTTCCAGATCGGCGATGGTGCGCGCCACCCGCAGCACGCGGTGATAGCCGCGCGCGGACAATTTCATCTTCTCCACCGCCTGGGCCAGCAACGCGCGGCCCGCTTCGTCGGGCCCCGCCACCCGTTCCAATAATTTTCCGTCGGCCTCGGCGTTGGTGCGGATGGTCTGGTCCTTGGCGAGATCGGAATAGCGCGCAAGCTGGCGCTGCCTGGCGGCGGCTACCCGCGCCGCCACCTGGGCCGAGCCCTCGGCCGGCGGCGGCAGCGTGAGGTCGTTGGCGGACACCGCCGGCACCTCGACATGGAGGTCAATGCGGTCGAACAGCGGCCCCGAGATCTTCGACTGGTACTCGACCGCGCATTTGGGCGCCCGCGAGCAGGCCAGCGCGGGATCGTCGAGATAGCCGCAGCGGCACGGGTTCATCGCGGCCACGAGCTGGAAGCGGGCCGGGTAGGTCACGTGCGAATGGACGCGCGCCACGCTCACGCGGCCCGATTCGACCGGCTGGCGCAGGGCCTCAAGCGTCGCCCGCGCGAACTCGGGCAGCTCGTCGAGGAACAGCACGCCGAGATGGGCCAGCGTCACCTCGCCCGGGCGCGCCCTGGCGCCGCCGCCGACCAGCGCCGGCAGGGAGGCCGAATGATGGGGGTCGCGGAACGGCCGCTTGCGGCTGATGAGCCCGCCCGTCAATTCGCCGGCGACGCTGCGGATCATGCTCACCTCCAGCGCCTCGGCGGCGGAAAGCGGCGGCAGCAGACCGGGAAGCCGCGACGCCAGCATGGATTTCCCGGCGCCCGGCGGGCCGATCATCAACAGGTTATGGGCGCCGGCGGCCGCGATCTCGAGCGCGCGCTTGGCCGTCTCCTGGCCCTTGATGTCCTTGAGGTCGAGGATTTCCGGAGCGTCCTCGGCCACCTGGGGTTGGGGCCGGCTCAGCACCTGCGTGCCCTTGAAATGGTTGACCAGGGCCAACAGCGTGGGCGCGGCCAGCACGTCGATCCCGTCGGCCCACGCCGCCTCGCCCCCGCACGCCTTCGGGCAGATGATGCCGCGGCCCTTGGCCGAGGCGGACAGCGCCGCGGGCAGGACCCCCGCGACGCTGGTCACCGCGCCGTCCAGCGCCAGTTCGCCCACCGCGACATAGTCTGCGATCTCGTCGGCAGGCAGGACGCCCAGGCTGACCAGGAGCCCCAGCGCGATGGGGAGGTCGAAGTGGGATCCTTCCTTGAGGAGATCCGCCGGCGCCAGGTTCACGGTGATGCGCTTGGGCGGCAGCGCCAGGCCCAGAGCTCCCAGGGCGGCGCGCACCCGCTCGCGGGATTCGCCCACCGCCTTGTCGGGAAGCCCGACGACGGTGAAGGCGGGCAGCCCCGGCGAGAGGCGCACCTGCACGTCGACGGGCACCGCCTCGATCCCCTGGAACGCCACCGTGTTGACCCGCGCGACCATCCCGTTTGCCACCCTTTTCGTGCTCAAAGGCGAGCCCTTATCGGAGCCACACCATTGTATGTGGACGCGCCCAGCAGTACCACGAGCGCCAGAATTTCAATAATAACGGCTGGCGATCGTCGATCCGGCCCACACCCGTCACTGCAAACGGGGCCGATAAACTCGGCGTTGATCTCTTTGTTAAATTATGAGAACATTACGTGAACATAGCAAGGCTATCGGGATTCTCCCATGGCTTTCAATAGGGTGGCCGGCATGCTTTCCGATTTCGGTTTGACGGCGAGTCGAGGTGTCGGCACACTGCCGGATCAGGGGGTCGCAGCGATGAAATTGGACATGCACGATGCCGTAGCGGCCGATTTTCTGGCCTTCACGGCCGGGAGTCGTTTCGCGACGATTCTCGCCGACCCACCTTGGCAGTTTCAAAACAAGACAGGCAAAGTGGCGCCCGAGCACAGGCGGCTCTCTCGCTACGGGACCATGACACTATCGGAGATCGTTTCCCTGCCGGTAGATCGCGTCTCCGCGCCGACCTCGCATCTTTACTTATGGGTTCCGAATGCGCTTCTGCCGCAGGGACTGGCGGTGTTGGAGGCGTGGGGATTTACGTACAAGTCCAACATCGTCTGGCACAAGATTCGGAAGGATGGCGGCAGCGATGGCCGAGGCGTCGGATTCTATTTCCGCAACGTAACCGAGCTGGTGCTGTTCGGGGTTCGCGGCAAGAACGCGCGGACGCGTGCCGCGGGGCGGCGTCAGGTGAATCTCATCGCCACACGGAAACGCGAGCACAGTCGGAAACCGGACGAGTTGTACCCGATCATCGAGGCATGCTCGCATGGCCCCTACTTGGAAATGTTTGCCCGCGGCACCCGTCCCGGATGGGTGCAATGGGGAAACCAGGCCGACGAAAGTTATCGCCCGACCTGGGAGACATACGCCCATCACTCACAGGCGCATCTCGCGCCGAGGTAGGGGTCGTCAGAAGGTAATCAGCCCGGCGGGGAGCCCGATCAGAAGCAGCGGGCAAGGGTTGCCGACCCCACGATGCACCCGATCCTGGAGCTTCCTCCAGTGCGTCGTCGCCTCGCCGAACTTGTCGCTCACGAAAAACGACGACCAGGCTTCCTCGAAGGCGGTTCCCCGCATGACACGCGCTTCGACCGCTCCTCGCTGTCGGCGCGTGGGTGTGACCTCGTACTGAACGAGGTCGTCGAAGGATGCAATCCGATTTTCCCTGGCGAAGCGAAGCACCGCCGATTTGAGTTCAGCTTGAAGAGATGCTCCGCGAGTAACGATTATCCCAGCGGAAATGGCGCCTTCGGCGTGCAGCCTCTTGAAGTTCTCCAGATCCCTATCGAAGAAGGGATCCTTGTTGTTCCACTCGATCTCAAGCGCGAGCGTGCCGGCACCATCCCAACTCTTTACGTGGTCGATCTCGTGGCTGATCGAGGCTCGTTTGACGCCGTTGACGATCTTCTCGATCTCGAAGTTGACCTTTTCCCAGCCCTTGTCTGCCAACGCCCTTCGCATCCGCTGAGTACCGGCGGCCTCACCGCCGCCCGACCCGATGATTTCGGAAATCGGGATCGCGACGGCCGAAAAGACCTCATCCAGCTCGGCGAGTGCTTCCGGGAAATCTTGTGAGAGAATCGCCCGCGCGTGGGAGTGAAACTCGATTTCGAACCCGCGTGCTGCCAGCTTCTCGAGCATCGCCTTAGCCAGACATACTGCATATTGTCGGGCGAAACGGACGCAACACAGTCCGTCCCTCACACCGGCTTGGCGTGGTGGCGGGTCTGGAAGCGCTGCTCGATGGTGTCCCACACCTTCCGCTCCAGGGCCACGTCGTCGAAGCGGTTGATCTCCTGGATCCCGGTAGGCGAGGTGACGTTGATCTCGGTGAGGTAGTTGCCGATGACGTCGATGCCGACGAAGACCAGCCCGCGCTCCCGAAGCGCAGGGCCGATGGCCTCGCAGATGTCGCGGTCGCGCGCCGAGAGCTCCGCCTTCATGGCCCGCCCGCCGGCGTGAATGTTGGCGCGCGCCTCGCCCGGCAGAGGCACGCGGCTCATCGCGCCCGCCGCCTCGCCCTCGATCAGGATGATCCGCTTGTCGCCGTCGCGGATCTCCGGGATGTAGCGCTGCACGATGATGGGTTCGCGGTAGCGCTGGCTGAACATCTCGAGCAGCGCCGCCAGGTTCTCGTCCTGGGGCGCGATATGGAACACGTCGGCGCCGCCGTTGCCGAACAGGGGCTTCAGGATGATGTCCTTGTGCTCGGCGCGGAACTCGAAAATCCGCTCCCGGTCCGACGTGATGAGCGTGGGCGGCATCAGGCCCTCGAAGCGGGTGACGAACAGCTTCTCCGGCGCGTTGCGCACGTGGGCCGGGTCGTTCACCACCAGCGTCTGCGGGTGGATGTGCTCGAGGAGGTGGGTGGCCGTGATGTAGGCCATGTCGAAGGGCGGGTCCTGGCGCATCAGGATGACGTCGAACCCTTCGAGGTCGAGCCAGCGGGGCGCGCCCATGTGCGCGTGATCGCCCTTCTTGCGCTCGAGCCGCATCTCGCGCACCCGCGCCATGACACGGCCGTCCCGGAACGCCAGCTGGCTGGGAAGGTAATGGAACAGGGCGTGGCCGCGCCGCTGGGCCTCGAGGCCGAGCGCGAAGCTGCTGTCGGTGTCGATGTCGACCCTCTCGATCGGGTCCATCTGGATGGCGACGGCGAGACTCATGCTCATCCCCTCATGACGGCCCTACGGGCGGCCGTGCGCCCATTCTCCGCACCCGTTCCCATGCCCGGTCCCGGAGGCGGGTTCAGGTGACATTGGAGCGAAGCTTCTGCAGCAGCGCGGCCGCCTGGTGGCGCGCCGGATTGTTGGCGCTGGCGCCCAGGAACCGCTCCAAGGCCGAGATCGCCGGCGCGACCTCGCCCAGCTCCGCGTACAGGAGCCCGGCCTCGCGCCACAAGGCGGTCTGCGAGGGCGCCATCAGAATCATGGTTTCGGTGACGAAGGCGGTGCGCTTCAGGTCGCCGGCCCTGAACAGCCGCGTGCGCAGGTTGTTCTGGAGCCGGAGCAGGATCTCGCGGTCGGCCACCGGCTGATAATGATGAGGCATGAGCTCGGCGAGGTCCCCGTCCGCGGCCTTGACCAGACGGCGAAGCCCGTCGACGGTCACGACCTCTCCGCCATGGAAGGGATCGACGATCGCGCGCGAGGCGCCGGCCTCGATCCGCAGCAGGAAATGGCCGGGGAAGTTGAGCCCCGCAACCGGCCAGCCCTGGCGCCGCGCCGCGTGCATGAACAGAATCCCCAGCGCCACGGGGAGCCCCTTGCGGCGGTCGATCACCCGGCGCAGGTCGGCATTCTCGAGGCTGTCGTAAGTCGCCTCGTCGCCGCGGTAGCCCCAGCGCTCGATCAGCACCGCGTTCAGCGCCGCGGCCCGGTCCGCCGCGGACGCGGCGCCGGCGGCGGATTTGGCGACGTCGTCGGCCAGAATCTCCAGATGCGCGCGATAGGGCGCGAGCCTCGCCTCGGGGTCGCCGTAGGCCGAAAGGGCCAGCGCCGCCTCGGCGATGTCCACCGGATCGTCGCCGGCGGCGGCCACGACGCCGAGGACGCGCGCCGCCTCCGATTCTTCCATGCCCATGGCCAAAAGCGGCTTGAAGCCGGTCATGGCGTCACGCCCCGCGCCGGGGGTCGGTCTTGACAAGCACGTGGCTCACCACGTTGCGCACATAGCGGATGTCGCGGGCGTAATCGAGCACGCGCTCGATCTCTTCCTGGCTCTGCGCCAGGCCCATCAGGTACACGACGCCGTCCACGGTCACGACGTTGTAGTTCACGGCGCGGATCTTCTCGTCGAAGGTGATGGCGGTGCGAAGCTGGGTCGAGATCCAGGTATCGCGCGCATAGTCCATGACGCTGCTTTCGTTCGTCACCTTGATCTCGTCGATCACCGCGCGCACGCCTTCGGCTTGCCAGGCAAGCCGTACCGCCTCCAGCTCGTGCTCGGGGCTTTCGACCTTGCCGGTCAGCAGCACGCGCCCCTCGGTCACCGACGTGCTGACGTCGCGGAAGATGCGCCAGTCGTGGTCGAGCCACAGCTTGTTGATCGAAAGCGCGATGGTGTTGTCGTCGATGGCCGCAGCGGGGCCGCGCTCCTCGGTCGCGGCGATGCCGGCGGTTGCGCCCGCGCCCACGACCATCGTCGGCCCGCATGCGCCCAGTCCGGCCACGAGCGGCAAGAGCACGGCAAGCCGCAGGCTCGCGGTTCGGCGACGGTTGCGGCGATGCAGAGTCACGGTTGGTCTCCGGAATTGTTGCGGCGATTCGTGTCGCGCATTCTGCCTTAGCCGGCCCCGGGCCGCCAAGCGTCACGGATGTGCACCGGAAGCCGCCCCGGCGACACCAGCATGGCGTCGAACCGGACGTTCAATCGGTTCGCCTGCGGCAGCGTCGAGAGAACGAAGGCGGCGGCGCGGGACAGCCGGCGGCGCTTGCCGGCCGAGACCGCCTCGCCGGCGCCCATGAGCGACCCGCGGCGCTTGACCTCGACAATCACGACCGTGCGGCCGCGGCGCGCCAGGATGTCGATCTCTCCCCCGGGCGTCAGGAGGTTGCGCCCCAGGATGCGGTAGCCGTGGAGCCTGAGCCACCAGGCGCAGAGGCGTTCCGCCTTCACGCCGCGTTTCAATGCGGCCCGTCTCTCGACGGCATGCGGGCTCGTGCCCTTCGGCGTCATTCTGGCTCGTCCTTGCGCGCGCCGCGGGCGAGCGCCCGGGCATAGACCCGGCGGCGCGGTATCCCGGTTTCCGCCGCCACCAGGGCCACGGCATCGCGCAGGCTGTGGTCGCGAAGCTTTTCGTCCAGGGCCAGGTCCAAAGCCGGGTCCATCTCGCGGGCGGCCGCGCCCTCGGTCTGCGCCATTGCTGCTTCCGGCGGCGGTCCCACCACCACCACGATCTCGCCCTTGGGTGGCTTTTCGCCTGCATAGGCGTCGGCCAGCTCAGGGAGGCGGCCGCGCCGCGACTCCTCGTAGAGCTTGGTGATTTCCCGCACCACCGCGGCGTCCCGGTCGCCCAGTGCCGCAGCCATGTCGGCGAGGCTGGCGGCCAGGCGGTGCGCCGATTCGAACATCACGAGCGTGGCGCGTACGGCGGCGACCTCGGCCAGCGCCTTGCGCCTGGCCGCGGCGCGGGACGGAAGAAAGCCCAGGAACAGGAACCGGTCCGTCGGCAGGCCGGAGAGGATGAGGGCGGCGAGCGTCGCCGAGGGCCCCGGCACGACCGTGACGGAATGGCCGCCATCGAGCGCGCTCCTCACCAGCCGATAGCCAGGATCGGAGACCAGCGGCGTCCCGGCATCCGAGACCAGCGCCACCGCGGCGCCTTCGGATAGTCTTTCCAGCAGCTTGGGGCGGACGCGCTCGGCGTTGTGATCGTGATAGGCGATGAGCCGGGCCTTCAATCCGTGCCGCGCCAGGAGCGGCGCCGTGACCCGCGTGTCCTCGCAGGCCACGAGGTCGGCGCGCCGCAATACGTCCAGGGCCCGCAACGTGATGTCGGCCATGTTGCCGATGGGTGTCGCGACCACATAAAGCCCGGCCGCCAGTTTACTTCGGGGAACGGCGTCATTACGCTGAGGGCCGATCTCGAATGACCCTTTGGATTCCACCTTTGCTGCCGATTCCGGCCGTGACCTCGTTTCCCGTGCGCCGCCTGTTCGCCGCGACATTGATAATTGTCCTGACCGCCTTTGGCGCCGGCTGCGCCCATAGGGTACCGGAGCGGCCTGCCCCGCCGCAAGCCGCGCAGCCGCCGCTGCTTCCGCCCGCGGCCGAGGCCAAGAAAGAGGCGGAAAGACTTCCCGAGAGCATCATCAAGCCGCTGCCGCCGACGCCGCGGAGGCCTGCGCCTCCTACTCCTAAGGTCTCGCCGGGAGAAAGGCCCGCGGTCGAGGTGATCCCCCCCGAGGTGGCGCTGGCCCCGTTGCCGGCCCAACCGGTTCCGCCCCTGCTGCCGGGAGAGCCGGCCAAGGTCGCGGTGGGGCTGCTGGTGCCGCTGTCGGGACCGCAATCCGAAGTCGGCGCGGCCTTGCTCGATGCCGCCCAGATGGCGCTGTTCGACATGGGCGACACAAGCCTCACCCTGCTCCCTCGCGATACCGGCGGCACCCCCGAAGGCGCCGCACGCGCTGCCCGCGAGGTGCTGGACGAAGGCGCCCGCCTCATCCTCGGTCCTTTGCTGGCCTCGGAGGTCCAGGCGGTGGCGCCCGAGGCCCGGGCCGCCGGGGTCAACGTGGTGGCGTTCTCCACCGATCGCACGGTGGCCGCGCCTGGTGTCTTCGTCATGGGCGTTCTGCCCCGCGATCAGGTGTTTCGCGTCGTCGCCTATGCGGTGTCCCAGGGCCGCACCCGGTTCGCGGCGCTCTCGCCCGACACGGCTTACGGGTCGACGGTGGTGGACGCGCTCAAGATTGCGACCGTCCAGAACAACGCCGTCGTGACCCAGGTCGAGACCTACTCCCCGGGCGCCAACATGCCGGCGGTGGTGAAACGGTTCGCCAACTACGAATCGCGCCGGGCGGCGCTCGACGCGCAGATAGGGGAGCTCGAGGCCAAGGGCGATGAGGTTTCGCGCCAGGCCGCCGCGCGTCTCAAGGCGATGGGCGCCGCCGGCGACGTGGGCTTCGATGCGGTCATGATCCCCGAAGGCGGAGAGCGGCTGCGCGAGATCGCGCCCCTCCTGCCCTATTACGACATCGATACCAACAAGGTGCGGCTTCTCGGCACCAACCTTTGGAACGACGTGTCGCTCGGCACCGAGCCCGCCCTGCAGGGCGGCTGGTTCGCCGCTCCCGACCCCGGGCCGCGGGCGGAGTTCATGACGCGGTTCGCGTCCGTATACGGGCACCGGCCCCACGGATTGGCGAGCCTGGGCTATGACGGCGCCGCGCTGGCGGCGGTGCTGGCCCGCGAATCGGCCGGGCCCGATTTCTCGGCTGCGGCCCTGACGGCCGCCCACGGCTTCGCCGGCGTGGACGGCATCTTCCGCTTCCATCCCGACGGCCTCTCGGAGCGGGGCCTTGCGGTCCTCGAGATCCGCCGCGACGCGTTCAAGGTGATGAGCCCCGCCCCCGAGGCCTTCACCACTCTCGCCTATTAGGGCTCCTGAAGATTAGGGCTCCTGAAGACTCCGCCGCGTCGGCGCGCGGCCGTTCAAGCCAGCAGCGACGCCAGAACCGCGTTGAGACGGCGCATGCCCTTCGGGGTCGCCCGCAGGCTGGTCTCATCCATGGTCAGGAATCGGCCCTCGAGGATGCGATCGAGGCGCGGGCGCTCGATCCAGTCCCGGAGCGGCCGCCCGGTCTCGCGGGCGAAATCGTGCAGATCCACGCCGCGCGCGATCCGCAGGCCCATCATCAGCATCTCCTCGGCGCGCTCGCGTTGCGACAGCCGCGCGGTCTCGCGGGTCGCGTGGCCGTCGCGCTCCACCGCCGCGAGCCAGGCCTCGGGCGTGCGGATCTGGCGGATCGAGGCCTTGGATGTCCGGCCTTCCTCGTCCGCGAGAACGAGCCGTCCGTGCGCCCCCGGTCCGACGCCGACATATTCGCCGTAGCGCCAATAGGTCAGGTTGTGGCGGCTCTCGGCCCCGGGCCTTGCGTGGTTCGAGACCTCGTAGGCGGGCAGTCCCGCCCCTGCCGTCATGTCCTGGGTGAGGTCGAACAATGCCGCGGCGCGGTCCTCGGAAACGGGCCTCAATTCGCCCCGCGCAACCGCGCCTTGAAACGGCGTCCCCTCCTCGATCGTGAGCTGGTAGAGCGACAGGTGCTCGGTGCCGAGCGAGAGGGCCTGCATGAGCTCGCCCCGCCACGCGGATTCGCTTTGACCCGGCCTGGCGTAGATGAGATCGAAGGACGTTCGCGGGAACACGGCGCGCGCCGCGTCGATCGCGGCCAAAGCCTCGCGCGCATCGTGCGCCCGGCCGAGGAAGCGCAGCGCCTCGTCGTCGAACGACTGGACGCCGATCGAGACCCGATTGACGCCGGCGGACCGGTATTCGCAAAACCGCGCCCGTTCCGCCGAGGAAGGGTTTGCTTCCAGCGTGATCTCGATGTCGTCGGCGAATTCCCAGGTCTCGGCCGCGCGCTCGATGAGGGCGGCCACCGTCCCGGCCTCCATGAGCGAGGGCGTGCCGCCGCCGAAAAAGATGCTGGTGAGCGGCCGCCCGCGGGAAAGCGCGCCGAAATGGTCGAGCTCGGCCAACAAGGCCGCACGCCAGCGAACCTGGTCGACCCCCTCGCGGACGTGGCTGTTGAAATCGCAATAGGGGCATTTCGAGACGCAGAACGGCCAGTGGACGTAAAGCGCGAGGGGAAAACGCGCTTGCGCCGGCGCTTGCGCCTCAGCCCGCGAAGCAGGCGGCGACGAACTTTCGGAACGCATCTGCGCGGTGGCTGATGGCATGTTTCTGCTCCGGCTCCATCTCGCCGAAGGTCAGGGCGAAGCCGTCGGGGCGGAATATAGGATCATATCCGAACCCGCGCGAGCCCTTGGGCGGCCACACCAGCGTGCCGTCGATCCGTCCCTCGAAGGTCTCGCAGGGTCCGTCCGGCCACGCGAGCGCCAGCGCACAGACGAAGTAAGCCCGGCGGTCGGGCTTTCCGGCCAGCTCGCTCTCGACCCGTTCCATGGCGGCGCGGAAATCGCGGTTCGCCCCCGCCCACCTGGCGGATTGGACCCCGGGTGCCCCGCCCAGGGCCGGAACCACGAGCCCGGAATCGTCGGCCAGCGCCGGCAATCCGCTCGCCCGCGCCGCGGCCCGGGCCTTGAGTTCGGCGTTGGCGCGGAAGGTGATTCCCGTTTCTTCCGGCTCGACCAGCCCCAACTGGGCCGCCGCCACCACCTCGACCCGATGGGGGGCCAGGAGTTCGGCGATCTCCCGCACCTTTCCCGGGTTGTGGCTGGCAATCACCAGGCGGTCGCCCGTCAGCTCGCGCGCGCCGGCCATGGCACCAAGCGATCCGTTCAGCGCTCGCCGGCGGGGGGAGCGCCGCGCGGGCCGTCCCCTTTCTTGCCGGCCTTGCCGTTGTTCCCGTTCCTGCCGGTGCGCCGCTCGACCACCCGCTCGATCGGGAAACGGACGGTGACACGGGTCCCGCAGCCGGGCTGGCTGTCGATCGCCAGGTCGCCGCCATGGAGGCGCGTGAGCGCGCGCGCGAGCGGCAGGCCGAGCCCGGTGCCGGGGAATTTCCGGGTCATCGACGCATCGACCTGCGAGAAGGGTTCGAGCGCCGTGGCCACGTCGGCGGGCGACATGCCGATCCCCGTATCCTCGACCGACAGCACGACCCCGCCGTCATCGTCGCGATCGAGCCGCACGGCGATGCCGCCCGACGGCGTGAACTTCACCGCATTCAGGAGAAGATTGAGGGCGATCTGCCGCAGGCGGCTCGCGTCCGCCCGCAACAAGGGGACACCCGGTCCGGTTTCGGCGGCGAGAGACAGCCCCTTCTTCGCCACGCTGCCCGCCACGATGCCGACGCAATTGTCGACGATCTCCACCGGGTCGACGATCTCCTCTTCGATGGCCAGTGTTCCGGCCTCCGCCCGCGACGCGTCCAGGATGTCGGTGATGACGTCGAGGAGATGCTGGGCGCTCTCGTGCACGAGCACGGTGTATTCGCGATACTGCGCCCCCAGCATTCCGAAGAGCTCGTCGCGCATGATCTCGGAAAAGCCGAGGATGGCGTTGAGCGGCGTCCTCAGCTCGTGACTCATGCTGGCGAGAAACGCCGATTTGGCGCGGGTTGCCGCCTGCGCGTCCTCGTTGGCCCGAAGCAGGGTGCTGATCAACCCGTCATTGTCGTACCGAAGGCCCAGCGTCTCCCTCTGGACGGCATTCATGTCGCGAGCCATGACCGCGAGTGCCGCGCTGAACACGGCCAGCATCGCCGCCATGACGACGTGGATCTCGGAGCCCTGCGTGAGCAGCATGAAGATGACGGGACCCATGGCCGGGACGACGAAAAGATGGAACGCGGGCGGGAAGGCCGACAATGCGCCCACCGCCCCGGCGGACATTCCACCGATGACGAACGCGAAAAAGACGTGGTGGACGATCGCCCCGGGGACGAAGAAAAGGACGGCGATCGAGCCCCACAGCGCTCCCGACAGGGCCGACCCGGCCGCGGACATCCATCCCCATTTCACGGCGTCGGCCGGGGCGGGCGTCGCCTTGCGATACCGGAACCACAGCACGGCCCGCGCCATCGTCACGATCACGAGGGCCCCGAGCCACAGCGCCAGCGCTTCCTTGTCGATCGAATGAGACAGGATGGCGGTCGTCAAAATCCCGTTGACGACGTTGGCGACGAGAGCGACGGGCATTCTCGTGTACAAGACGTTCACGAGACCGGCGCCGATCCGCTCCTCGCGCCGCCTGGTATCGGCAGCGCGGAGTTCTGCGGTGTCCGGATTGCGGTCCATCGGCCTTACGGGATCGCGCGCGTCTTGGACGCTCCGGACACGTCGCCCGCACCTTGGCCCGACTCGAGGCCGACGGCTTGGCGCTGCTGGACCACCAGTTCGCGGATGCCCTTTCGCGCCAAGCCCAAGGCCTCGTGCAGACGAGACTCGCTAAAGGGCTCGGTTTCGGCGGTCATCTGGATCTCGATGATGTCGCCCGACCCGCTCAGGACGAAATTCGCATCGAGCGAGGCCTCGCTGTCCTCGGCGTAGTCGAGGTCCAGAATCGGGACCTCGTGCAGGATTCCGCAGGAAACGGCGGCCACCGCGTCGCGAAGGGGCAGGCTCTTTACCGCGCCGATCCGCAACAGATGCTGGAACGAATGATAGAGGGCGACGTACGCGCCGGTGATGGACGCCGTCCGCGTCCCCCCGTCGGCCTGAATCACGTCGCAGTCGATTTTGATCTGGATATTCGGGAACCCGCTCAAGTTCGTGACGGCCCGCAGCGAGCGGCCGATCAGCCGTTGGATTTCCTGGGTGCGGCCCGATTGCCGGCCTTTTGCCGCCTCGCGGTCGGTCCTGGTTCCGGTGGCGCGGGGCAGCATGCCGTATTCGGCGGTGATCCATCCCTTCCCGGAATCGCGCAGCCACGAGGGGACCCGGGCCTCGACGCTGGCCGTGCACAGGACGTGCGTGTCGCCAAACCCGACCAAGCAGGAGCCCTCGGCGTGCTTGGCAACTCCGGTTTCAAGGGTGACCGGACGCATCTCGTCGGCCGCCCTACCTGATGGCCGCATCAACCCCCCCTTTGCTGCGCCGTCCTGGCCAGGTCCGGGTCGAAACGAGCCGGACGGGCGAGGCTAACCCGATCAATCCCGTCCGTCCACCCCGGACACGGCGGGCCGCGGGTTCAGGCTCAGCGTGTCCGGCCGCGCGTGGTCAGCATTCGCGCGTGCGGGAGGGGCGCGGCGTTGACGAGCGCCGCGGTACGAATTACATACCATCACCGCCGCGACCCGGATCGGCCGGCCCGCGGGCGGCCCGCGGGCGGCAATGCCAATCGCGGCTTGACGCGCCCATCGGCGCACAACCATTTCTTGCCATGATGATCACCGAGCTCAACGAACGGTCGCGCGAGATATTCCGCCTGATCGTCGACGCCTACGTCGAGACGGGCGAGCCCGTGGGCTCGCGCACGTTGGCGCGCAAGCTCGGCTCGCATCTGTCGCCGGCCACCATTCGCAACGTCATGGCGGATCTCCAGGACGCGGGGCTGCTTTATGCGCCCCACACCTCCGCGGGGCGGCTTCCGACCGAGCTGGGTCTCAGGCTGTTCGTGGACGGGCTCCTGGAGATCGGTGCGCTGGCCGGCGACGAACGGGCGCGGATCGACGCCAAATGCGCGGCCGAGGGCCGCACCATGCAGGAGGTCGTGGCCCAGGCGATCGAGACGCTCTCCGGCCTGTCGCGCTGCGCCGGGCTGGTGGTGGCGCCGAAACTGGAACGCCCCCTGAAGCACATCGAATTCGTGTACCTGGGCCCGGGCCGCGCGCTCGTGGTGATGGTGGCGGAAACCGGCATCGTGGAAAACCGCGTCATCGAGCTTCCCCTGGGCATGACCCCCTCGGCGGTGGCCGAGGCCGGCCGGTACCTCGCCGCGCGCATGGTCGGGCGAACGGTGGCGGAAGCGCGCGCCGTGATCCGGCGCGAGATCGACGAACAGCGCGCCCAATTGAACGAGGCCGCACAGCGCGTCGTCGAGGCGGGCTTGGCTACCTGGTCGGGCGAAGTCTCCGGCCCATCGCTGATCCTGCGCGGGCAGGCGCATCTGCTCGACGACGTGACGGCGCTCGACGACCTGGAGCGCGTTCGCGGCCTGTTCGACGCCCTGGAGACCAAGGACACCTTGGTCAGACTCCTGGACCTCACGGAGAACGCCCAGGGGGTTAAGATTTTCATTGGATCGGAAAGCCCGCTGTTCGGCCTCACCGGATGTGCCATGATCGTTGCGCCTTTCGGCAACGGCGGGGAGCAGATCGTGGGCGCCATCGGCGTCATCGGCCCGATGCGAATGAACTACTCGCGCATCATTCCGATGGTGGATTACACATCGAAGGTGATCTCGCGGCTGATCGGCTAGACGCGGGCGTGCGAAGGAACGGACCGGTGACGAACGACGAAAGCAACGAAGGCCAGGCGACCGAGCCCGGCGGAGAAGCCGCAGCCGAACAGCCTGCGCCGCAACCGGGGCCGCAACCGGGGTCCGAAGCGGACGCCCTGCGCGCCGAGTTCGAGACCGAGATCACGCGCCTCAAGGACCAGCTCCTGCGCGCCCTGGCCGAGGTCGAGAACACAAGGCGGCGCGCCGAGCGCGAGCGCGAGGACACGGCAAAATTCGCGATCTCCGGCTTCGCGCGCGACGTCCTGACGGTGGCGGACAATCTGCGTCGGGCGCTCGAGAACATTCCCGCCCACACGCGGGAAAAGGACGAGCTCTTGAACACGCTTGCCGTCGGCGTGGAAGCGACCGGACGCCAGCTGATGGCCGCCTTCGAGCAACACGGAATCCGCAAGATCGACCCGATGGGCGAGGCCTTCGACCACAATTTCCATCAGGCGATGTTCGAAGTCGAGGACACCGGCAAGCCCGCCGGCACCGTCGTCCAGGTGATGCAGGCGGGCTATGTCATCAACGGCCGTCTGCTGCGGCCGGCGCTCGTTGCCGTCGCCAAGGGCGAGCCGGCGGAAGCCCGCGTCGACACCACCGTTTGACCCTCCTTATGGCCGCCCCAATGGCCGCTGGGGCTCGAACAGGAACGCGCCCGCTTCGTCGTGGGCGCGGAATCGCGCCCGGGCGCTTGCGCGCTGCCGCACCGCATAGCAATAGACGCATCCCATCGTGCAGGTGTCGTACTCGCCGATGTCCCGCGAGGCGTAGCAGGCGCAGCCCGGCCGGTTGCCCTTGAGTTTCGCCGCGATCGGCCGGCCCGCGATTCGCGAGAGGCGGCCGGCGTCGATGCAGCGGGCATCGTACGCCTCGCCCTCCCGGTACTCGGGCTGGGCGCACAGTCCCAACGTCATTGCGTGACCCGCGGCGATTTGGGCCAGCTCGGCGGCGAGCCTGCGTTTCCAGTCGGCCTCCGGATCCTCCCAAGAGAAACCGAACAGCCTGGCCGCGGCCGCGAGGTTGCGCCGGGTCTTGGCGTAGAAATGCGCGAACGAGATCACGACCTCGTTCGTCGCGCCCTCGAGCTGCCGCGCCAGCCGCGAGAAATTCTCGCGATGCCAATCGCGGGCGGTGAGGCTGGTGACCAGTACCGGATCGTATCGCCACACGACCGCATCGGGCCCGAACGTCCCCGCCATCCGACGCATGTGCTCGCAGGCCCGTGCCGACTCGGGGACGGAATGCTCGAGCTCCCGGGGATATCCGTTGATCGAATATTGCACCACGAACGGAAAGCCGCGCCGCCGGATCTCCGACAGGTGGTCGAGGAACGGCCCCGCATTCTTGGTCCAGAACACGAACCCGTCGACGTCGTCCCGCGCCAGGGACACGCGGGCGACCTGACCGCCATAGGGATTGGTGACGGAACAATATCCCGCATCGAGGCGGTTCATGAACCACCGGCCGTAGATGGCCGGGATGTCGGTCTTGTAGGACGCGGAGACGATCAAAGCGGGGGCGCCGCCGTCACGGCGAAGGCCGCCGTTACGGCAGCCGTCCCTGGGCCGCACGGCGCGCGAGCCGCGCGAACAACAGGTAGCCCGCGGCGCCGATGACGATGAGGGCTAGCCCTACGAATTTGATTACCGGCAGGCCGTAAATCTCGCCCGGGACATTGAACCGGTCCGAGAACAAGAGCAGAAAGACGCCGATCAGCATGTCCGCGACCTGGATCGCGAGCAACATGCGGAACGGCGCCGCGCGCCGGCGCGCCTCGGTGCGGGCCTCGGTCTCGTCGTCCTTCATCGCGGGCGCCTCCGTGGCCGGGACTCGCGCATCCGGCGGGCGGGAATTGGCCGACTTCGGCGACGCTACGGGGCGGCCGCCGGGGCTGTCAACGGATCCCTTAATCCCTTGATCCTCGCCGGGCCGGCGGGCCATTCTCGGGGCCCTGACGCTCCCTGGCGCACATGCTGACCCTCAAGAAAATCGCCATCGACACCTACCGCGAGAACGTCGCGTTCCTGAGCCGGCGCTGCGCCGTGTACCGGCCCGAGGAGTTCCAGGCCCTGAACAAGATCGAGGTGGGCCGGGACGGGCGGCGGATTCTGGCCACGCTCAACATCGTCGACGACGAGCGCATCCTGAGCCCGCACGAGATCGGCCTCTCCGAACAGGCCTTCCGGTCGCTCGCCATGGCCGAAGGCGAGCAGGTGGAGATCGCGCCCGCGAGCCCGCCTCGGAGCCTGGATGCGATTCGCGCCAAGATCCAGGGCCACACGCTGTCGGCGTCCGAATTCGATCAGATCATCGGCGACATCGCGGCCAACCGCTACTCGCGGATGGAGATCGCCGCCTTCCTCATTGCCTCGGCGAGCTTCCTCACCACCGACGAGGTCTTGAGCCTCACCCGCGCCATGGCCAAGGTGGGAACCCGGCTGACCTGGCCGTCCGCGCCGGTCGTGGACAAGCATTCGATCGGCGGCGTTCCCGGAAACCGCACCTCGATGATCGTGGTGCCGATCGTGGCGGCCCACGGCCTTCTCATCCCCAAGACCTCGTCGCGCGCCATCACCTCGCCCGCCGGCACCGCGGACACGATGGAGGTGCTGGCCCGCGTCGATCTCTCCATCGACGAGATGCGCGCCGTCATCGAGAAGGAACGCGGCTGCCTCACCTGGGGCGGGCACGTGGACCTGTCGCCCGCCGACGATATCCTGATCTCGGTCGAGCGGCCGCTCTCGATCGACACGCGGGAACAGCTCGTGGCCTCGATCCTGTCGAAGAAACTGGCCGCCGGGTCGACTCATCTCGTCATCGACGTGCCGGTCGGCCCCACCGCCAAGGTCCGCAGCCACGACGACGCCCTGCGGCTGCGCAAGCTGTTCGAATATATCGGCGACAATGTCGGACTCCACCTCGAAGTGGTCATCACCGACGCGCTCGAGCCGGTGGGCCGGGGCATCGGCCCGGTGCTGGAGGCCCGCGAGGTGATGAAAGTGCTGCGCCGCGACGCCGACGCGCCCAAGGACCTGCGCGAAAAAGCGCTGCTGCTCGCCGGCCGCATCCTCGAGTTCGATCCGGCGCTTCGCGGCGGCCGCGGCGTCGAGCAGGCGCGCGAGCTCCTCGATTCGGGCCGCGCGCTCGAAACCATGGAGCGCATCATCGCAGCCCAGGGAGCGACGACGAAGAGCTACGAGCTGGGGCCGCTCACCGAAGACGTGGCGTCGCCGGGCGACGGCGTCGTCATCGGGATCGACTGCTTCCGCCTGGCACGCATCGCAAGGCTGGCCGGCGCGCCGATGGACAAGGGCGCCGGGATCGAATTGTTCAAGAAGATCGGCGACCGCGTGTCGCGGGGCGAGCCGCTCTACCGCATCTACGCCTGCTTCCCGGCGGACTTCCGGTTCGCCACCGAGCGCGCGGCGGAAGACCACGGCTACGCCTTCTCGCTCCTGCCGTGACGCGCACGGGCCGAAAGGCGGATCAACGGGAGCAGCCGGGGGCGTGCATATGCGCCTTCGCCGATGGCGAGCCCGCGGCACGGCGGCTCGCGTCCCAACTCGGCCTTCCGCTGGCGATGGTCGAAACGCGCGCGTTCCCGGACGGCGAGAGCCTGGTGCGGGTCGAAGGCCCGTTCCGCCATGCCGTGGTCTACCGGTCGCTGAACGACCCCGGCCTTCACGATCCCAACACCAGACTCGTCGAGGCCCTGCTTGCGGCCTCCGCGCTCAGGGACCAGGGCGCCGAAAGGCTCATTCTGGTCGCGCCCTATCTGTCGTATCTGCGCCAGGACACGGCCTTTCGGCCGGGCGAGGCGGTGAGCCAGAAGGTCGTGGGCCGCCTGATCGCCGAGGCCTTCGACGGCGTCGTTTCGGTCGACCCCCACCTGCATCGCACCAGGCGGCTGGCCGACATATTCCCCGGCGTCGATGCCGTGGCCGTCAGCGCGGCCCCCGCGCTCGCGAGCCTGGTGCGACAGGACGGATTCGATAAGGACACGATCCTGATCGGACCCGACCAGGAATCCCGCTCCCAGGTGGCGGCGGTGGCGGCGATCCTGGGCTTGGAGTGGGAGGCGGCGGAAAAAGTGCGCCGCGGCGACCGCGCGGTGACGGTGCGGCTGCCGGCGGCAACGAATTGTAAAGGCCGGCCCGTGATCCTGGTCGACGACGTGATCTCGACCGGGACGACGCTGATGGAATGCGCGCGGCTGCTGCGGGAGAAGGGCGCGGCGCGGATCGAGGCGCTGGCGGTCCACGCCCTCTATGCCCCGGACCGCGAAGACGCGTTCAGGGCCGCCGGCATCGCCCAGGTCCGCTGCACCGACAGCCTTGCCCACCCGGCGGGGCGAGCCCCCCTCGCGGGACTGTTGGCGGAGGCGGTCAAGCTGATCCTGGGCGGGTCCGGGGCGGATAGGGCGCCGCCGTGATGGCCCCGGCGTGGTGGCCCCGGATGGCCGCCGGACTCGGGCGGAACCGCCGGTTCCGGGCCCGGTTCCGCCGATGGGATGGCCGGCCCGGGCATGGGGCGGCCCCCGGCGGGGGACGGCCGGTTTCCTTTACGGGGCGGTGCTTGCAGGGGGGTGGACCGGCCCTTATATAACCTTGCATCGTTTAGGGTTGACCAAGAAATCGATCAATTGGGCGCGCCGGCGGTGCCTTATTCCAGGGCCGGGGGCGCGTCGCAGCAAAATGAGAGGTAGCGATGGCCAAAGTAATCGGGATTGATCTCGGGACGACCAATTCCTGCGTCGCGGTCATGGAGGGCTCCCAGCCCAAGGTGCTGGAGAATGCGGAAGGCGCCCGCACCACGCCTTCGATGGTCGCCTTCACAGGCTCGGGCGAGCGCCTGGTGGGCCAGGCGGCCAAGCGGCAGGCGGTCACCAACCCGGAAAACACCCTGTTCGCGATCAAGCGCCTGATCGGACGGCGCTATGACGACCCCATGGTGGAAAAGGACAAGGGCCTCGTCCCCTACAGGATCATCAAGGGCGACAACGGCGACGCCTGGGTCGAGATCGAGGGCACCAAATACAGCCCCAGCCAGGTCAGCGCCTTCATCCTGCAGAAGATGAAGGAGACCGCCGAGAACTATCTGGGCGAGAAGGTCACCCAGGCGGTGATCACGGTTCCCGCCTATTTCGACGATTCCCAGCGCCAGGCCACCAAGGACGCCGGCAAGATCGCCGGGCTCGAGGTGCTTCGCATCATCAACGAGCCGACGGCCGCGGCCCTCGCCTACGGTCTCGACAAGAAGAAGACCGGCACGATCGCGGTCTATGACCTCGGCGGCGGCACGTTCGATATCTCGGTGCTCGAGATCGGAGACGGCGTGTTCGAGGTGAAGTCCACCAACGGCGACACGTTCCTGGGCGGCGAGGACTTCGACAAGCGAATCATCGACTACCTGGCCGACGAGTTCAAAAAGGAGAACGACATCGACCTGCGCGCGGACCGTCTCGCGCTCCAGCGCCTGAAGGAGGCCGCGGAGAAGGCGAAGATGGAGCTTTCGACCGCCGCGCAGACCGAGGTCAATCTCCCCTTCATCACCGCCGACAAGGCGGGCCCGAAGCATCTCGCGATCAAATTGACCCGCGCCAAGCTGGAAGCGTTGGTCGAGGAGCTGGTCGAGCGCACCATCGGCCCGTGCAAGAAGGCGCTCAAGGACGCCGGGCTGTCCGCCGGCGACATGGACGAGGTGATCCTGGTCGGCGGCATGACCCGCATGCCGAAGATCATCGAGACGGTGAAGAATTTCTTCGGGCGCGAACCGCACCGCGGCGTGAACCCGGACGAGGTCGTGGCGTGCGGCGCCGCGATTCAGGCGGGCGTGCTGAAGGGCGAGGTCAAGGATGTGCTTCTGCTCGACGTCACGCCGCTTTCGCTCGGCATCGAAACGCTGGGTGGCGTGTTCACGCGGCTGATCGAACGCAACACCACGATCCCGACCCGCAAGAGCCAGGTGTTCTCCACCGCCGACGACAACCAGACGGCGGTCACCATCCGCGTGTTCCAAGGCGAACGCGAGATGGCGGCGGACAACAAGATGCTGGGCCAGTTCGACCTGGTGGGAATCCCGCCCGCGCCCCGCGGCGTGCCGCAAATCGAGGTCACGTTCGACATCGATGCCAACGGCATCGTGAACGTCTCGGCCAAGGACAAGGCCACCAGCAAGGAGCAGCAGATCCGCATCCAGGCTTCGGGCGGCCTCACCGACAAGGACATCGAGCGCATGGTGCATGAGGCGCAGGAGCACTCCGCCGACGACAAGAAGCGGCGCGAGCTGGTGGAGGCGCGCAACCACGCCGACACCCTCATCCACACCACCGAGCGCACGCTCAAGGAGCACGGCGACAAGGTCTCGGCCGATGACCGCACCGCGATCGAGGCCCGGCTTGACGAGCTCAGGAAGGTCAAGGACGGCGAGGACGTGAAAGCCATCCGGGACAAGTTGGAAGAGCTCGCGACCGCGTCCATGAAACTGGGCGAGGCGATGTACAAGGCGGCCCAGGAAGCTTCCGCCAAGCAGGAATCGGCCGGCGGAACCGAGGACGCGCCCGCGGAAGGCAAGGCGGCCTCGGGCGATGACACCGTGGTCGATGCGGACTTCGAAGAGGTGGATCCGGAAGACAAGAAGAAATCGGCCTAAGCGTTAGGACAAGTCGGGGGGACAAGAAGGCGAGCGCCCCGGTGCAATGCGTGCCGGGGCGTATGCGCGGTCAAGCGCCGGCGCCGGTCGTAGAACGATGGCGAAAAGCGACTATTACGAGACCTTGGGGGTTCCCCGCGGCGCCACCGCGGAGGAGATCAAGAAGGCCTACCGGAAGCTGGCGATGGACCATCACCCCGACCGCAACCCGGGGGATAAGGCCGCAGAGCAGAAGTTCCGGGACGTCAACGAGGCCTACGACGTCCTGAAAGACCCCGAAAAGCGCGGCGCCTACGACCGCTTCGGCCATGCCGGGGCGGATGGCGCGCCGCATATGCACCCGGGCGGGTTCGATTTCGCCGCCGGTTTCGCCGACATCTTCGACGAGATGTTCGGGGAGTTCGTCGGCGGCCGCCGGCGTTCCACGACCGCCGGCGTTCGCGGCGCCGATCTCCGTTACAACCTGCAGGTGACGCTGGACGAGGCCTATAAGGGCAAGCAGGCGCGCATCAGGGTTCCAACCTCGGTCACCTGCGAGGCCTGCAAGGGCTCGGGCGGCGAAGGCGGCGCCGGCGCGGTGACCTGTCCCACCTGTCACGGCCGCGGACGGATGCGCGCGCAGCAGGGTTTCTTCACCATCGAGCGCACCTGCCAGACCTGCCACGGGGCCGGGCGCGTGATCGAAAAGCCGTGCCGGTCGTGCCGCGGCTCCGGCGTCCAGCACAAGGAGAAGACGCTTTCGGTCACCATCCCGCCGGGCGTCGAGGACGGCACTCGGATCCGGCTCGCGGGCGAGGGCGAGGCCGGCTTGCGCGGGGCTCCGACCGGCGACCTTTACATCTTCCTGAGCGTCAAGCCCCACGGCTTGTTCCATCGCGAGGGCGCGAACATCCATGTGCGGGTGCCGATCCCCCTGGTGACCGCGGCGCTGGGCGGCTCCATCGAGGTGCCGACGATCGCCGCAGGGCGCGCCCGCCTCAACATCCCGGCCGGCACCCAGTCGGGCCATCAGTTCCGCCTCAAGGGCAAGGGGATGAGCGTCCTGCAAAGCGCCGCCAAGGGCGACATGTTCGTCGAGGCGGTGGTGGAAACGCCGGTCAATTTGACCGCGGCGCAGAAGGACCTGCTGCGCCAGTTCGAGAAGAGCGAGAACCGCGGCCACACCAGCCCCCAGTCCGAAGGCTTCCTCAAGAAGGTCAAGGAGCTGTGGGAGGACCTGAAGGAATAGCCTTCCGCCGCCGCCGCCCGGGCGGCCCGATCTCCTGTGCTTACCCCTGCTCCTGTGCTTAAATCGCCCGCCTAAGGTGCGTCCGCCGCGGCGCGCCGTTATCGGGGCGGGACGAACGTCATGACGGATCTCAAGATCGGGATCGCCGGCTGCGGGGGGCGCATGGGCCGCATGCTGATCCGCGAGGTCGCGGCGACGCCGGACTGCCGCCTCCAGGCGGCGATCGAGCGCCCCGGCCACGAACTGGTGGGCCGCGACGCGGGCGAACTGGCGGGCCTGGAGCCGCTGGGCGTGACGGTGGGGGACGATGCGGCCGCCCTGTTCGCCGCCAGCGACGCCGTCATCGACTTCACCACGCCGGCCACCAGCGCCATCAACGCCGGGCTGGCGGCCCAGGCACGGGCCATCCACGTGGTGGGCACCACCGGCCTCAACGACGACCAGGAGGAGGAGCTCGGCCTGGCGGCGCGGCACACCCAGGTCGTCTGGGCCCCGAACATGAGCCTCGGCGTCAACCTGCTGATGGTCCTGGCCGAGCAGGTCGCGCACGCGCTCGGTCCCGATTTCGACGTCGAGATCTGCGAGCTGCACCACAGGGGCAAGGTCGATGCGCCGTCGGGGACCGCGCTGGCGCTGGGTCGGGCGGTGGCGAAAGGGCGTGGGGTGGAACTGGACCAGGTCGCGGTGCGCGGGCGCGACGGCGTCACCGGCGCCAGGCCCGAGGGCGCGATCGGATTCGCGGTCATGCGCGGCGGCGACGTGGTGGGCGACCATACGGTGATCTTCGCCGGCGAAGGCGAGCGCCTGGAGCTCACCCACCGGGCCGCCAATCGCCAGATCTACGCCAAGGGCGCGGTGCGGGCCGCCCTGTGGGCGCGTTCGCGTCCTCCCGGGCTCTATTCGATGCGCGACGTGCTGGGCCTTTCCGCATAGGGCGCGCCAAGGCGCCCGCGGCTCGCCAAGGCGACGCTGCCCAGAATCAGGACCAGCGCGATTCCTGCCGTGGCGCCGGGCCGCTCGCCCAGAAGCAGCACGCCCCACAGGGCGCCGCACAGCGGGATCAAATAATTGGAGAGGGCCGCGAAGTTGGCGCCTCCCGAACCCAATAGCGAGAAGAACATCAGCGACCCCAGCGCGGTGCTGAGCACCGCCAGCGCGCCCACCGCCGCGATCGAGACGGACGACGGCGAGAGCGTCCACGGCTGGTCCACGACGAGGCAAAGCGGCAGGGCGATGGCGGCCGCCGCGATGGTCGAGGCGGTGGCCGTGACGTCGGACGAAAGGCGCGCCGGGACCCGCCCGTAGACGGCCGTTCCCCCGTAGCTGACCGCGGCGAGCAGGATCGCGCCCTGGAACCAGATCTGACCGCCGAGCCCGGCCAGCGCGAAAGGCCCCACCAGCACGACAAGTCCCGCGAACCCCAGCAGCACCGATCCGATCCTGGCCTTGGTCAGGCGTTCATCGCCCGTGAAGCCGTGCGCGATCAGCACGGTGAAGATGGGCATGGTCCCGATCAGGATGGCCGCCAAGGCGCTGTCGATCCTGGTCTCGCCCCAGGCGATCAGGAAGAACGGCACCACGTTTCCGGTCAAGCCGATGGCCGCAAACGGGATCCAGGCCCGCGCGTCCGACGGCAGACGCACGCCGCGCAAGCGGGCGATGGCGTAAAGAACCAGCGCCGCGCCGACCAGCCTTCCCGCCACCACCGTCAAAGGCGGAATCGTCCCGACCGCGACCTTGATGAACAGGAACGACGCCCCCCAGATCGCCGAAAGGCCGAACAGGAGCGCGATGTCGCGCCGGCTGACACGCATGGGGCTAACCGGATTCGACGACAAAGCAGGCCCCCGGCGCCGGCGCGTACACCGGCCCGGCC
>JBAVNO010000015.1:0-10539 GCA_049691095.1 Alphaproteobacteria bacterium
TGATGCCGGCGGCATAGAGCTCTTCCACGAAGTCCGGCGTGTCGTCGAGCGGCACGAAATAGAGCTGGATGTCCTGGCGCGTGGTGACGTGAATCTGCTTGTGGCCGCCGGCATACGCGTCGTTGAGACGCGCGATGGTCCGCGCGCCGTCGCTGCCGAGAATGCCGCCCGGCAATTTGATCCGAATCATCTTCACGCCGGGCTGGAGCTGGCCGTAGATGCCGAAGCGCAGCCGGAACGCCGTCCATTGCTCGGCGTCCCATTCCTTGGCCTTGTACTTCTCATAGGCCGCCCGGTATTCGTCGTGGTCCGACATCCTGGCCAGCGGCTCGAACGCGAGCGCGGCGCCGAGACGCGCCAGGGCGTCCGCGCCGTCGCCAGGGCGCCCGTTTCCGCCTTGGGCGACGCCGCCACGGGCGTGTCCGTTCCCGGGTCTCTTCCCGGGTCCGTCGTTAGCGGTTGGCGGCTGGTCGTCGGTCATCACGCAACTCCAGGCTAAAGGCGCCGGACACGATACACGCCCTCCGGCGGGCGGATGGTAGTGGTTTTTGCGTGGCCCGTGCCACGGCATACACGCCGTCCGAAAACGGACCGCGGGATTTATTACACAATGCAATAGTTAAATATGGCTTTCCACTTCATGATCGCAGTTCAATGTCACTTTGTCAATTTGTTATAGTGTACAATAATGAATAATACACAATAGCAATTGTATAACATAGGATGCCGGTGGCCTCGCTTTCGGCCGGTGCGACGACGTGTCCCCGCGCGTTGACCGTGGCCCGCGCTCCGCCAAACTTGCGCACGCCTCCGAGCCACGTTAGGAATGCCGACGCCTCTCGCACCACGCGGCTCATCGCGAATTTTTCCGTGGCCCCATGACGGTTTCCGGTTCCTTGGCTTCCGGTTCGACGACGCGCAATTCCGCGGGGGCGGTCGCCGTGTGGCTGCTGGCGTGCTGCGCGATGGTGTTCGTGATGGTGGTGCTGGGCGGTGTCACGCGGCTCACCCACGCGGGACTGTCGATCGTGGAATGGCAGCCTCTGATGGGCCTGATCCCGCCCCTGAGCGAGCCGGCCTGGCTCGATGTGTTCACCAAGTATCAGGCCTATCCCGAATACCAGCAGCTCAACCACGCCATGACGCTGGCCGAATTCAAGGCGATCTTCTGGCTCGAATATTTCCACCGGCTTTGGGGCCGGCTGATCGGCGCGGTGTTCCTGGTGCCGTTCCTCTATTTCCTGGCGAAAGGCCAGATCGAACGGCAGCTTCGTCCCCACCTCGCACTCCTCTTCGTGCTCGGCGGGCTGCAAGGCCTGCTCGGCTGGTACATGGTGAAAAGCGGGCTCGTCGACCGTCCCGATGTCAGTCAGTACCGCCTGGCTGCGCACTTGGCCGTCGCCTTCGCCATCTACGGCTACATGTTCTGGCTCGCGCTCGGCCTCATCTATGGCGGCGCCGGACACATGACGGACAAGCGCGCGCCGGCGGCCGCGGGGCGCGGTGCTCTCTTGTGCGCCCTGGTGTTCGCCACCGCCATGATTGGGGCGTTCGTGGCGGGATTGGACGCCGGATTCGCCTTCAACACGTTCCCGCTCATGAACGGCAGCCTGATCCCCGAGGACTTCCTCGCGCTCAGCCCCTGGTACCGGAACTTCTTCGAGAATGTGCCCGCCGTGCAGTTCGCCCACCGCTGGCTGGCGATCGCGACCTTCGCGCTCATCGTCCTGTTCTGGGCCGGCGCCCGCACCATGACGCTTCCTTCGCCGACGCGGATCTTCCTGCATGGGCTGCTGTTGACGGCGGCGCTCCAGGTGGCGCTCGGAATCGCCACGCTGCTCCTGGTCGTGCCGGTGCCGCTCGCCGCCCTGCACCAGGCCGGCGCCTTGGCGCTCTTCACCGCGGCGCTCGCGTGCACCCACCGCCTGCGGGCCGCGGCCGGACTCGTCAATTTTCCGTCCGCGCCGGGCTTTCGGTCCTCCAGCAATTGAAATCCGGGCGGCTGGGTCTATACTCGCCGCCGCGCGCGGCCGGGGACCTCACGCAGCATGCCGCGCCAGAAATGTGCGAGGGGGACCCGTGCCAACCGTAGCGCCGAAACACGGCTACTTTTCGGATTCCGACGTCGCGTCGTTCGACCGCGACGGATTCGTCATCGTCCGCGGGCTGATCGGATCGGACGAGATGGCGCGCATCTCGGAGTGGACGGACGAGGTGGAGCGCTGGCCCGAGACGCCCGGCCGATACATGATGTATTTCGAGCGCAGCCTGCTCGATCCCGGCAAGCGCCTCATCAACCGGATCGAGAATTTCTATCCCTACCACCAGGGATTCCGCGCCCTCTTCGACGACGACCGCGTGCGCGGCCGGGTCTCGGAGCTGTTCGGGGAGCCGGCGGTGCTGTTCAAGGAGAAGATCAACTTCAAATATCCGGGCGGCGACGGGTTCAAGCACCACCAGGATCAGGCGGCGGGCTGGTGGGACTACGGCTCGCTGTTCATCTCGGTGCTGATCAGCGTCGACGAATCCACGGTGGAGAACGGCTGCCTCGAGATCGCACCCGGGAACAACCGCCACCGCCATCTCGATCGGGAATGGAAGCCTTTCACCGCCGAGGAAATCAAGGCGATGCCGTTCATCCAGGTTCCCACCAAGCCCGGGGACGTCATCTTCTTCGATTCCTTCGTGCCCCACGGCTCGTATCCCAATCTCTCGAACAGCCGGCGGCGGATCCTGTACGTCACCTACAACCGGCTGTCCGAGGGCGACCACCGGGTCGCCTATTACGCCGCCAAGCGCAACAGCTACCCGCCCGATTGCGAGCGGGAACCAAACAAGGAATACGTGTTCCGGGTTTGAGTCCGTTTCGACACGAATCTGGCCGCCGCCGGAATCATCGTACCTCGCGGCGCAACGCGTGGCGTTGGAGGAGCAGGAAAATGGTCGGCAGCAGCGCCAGGGTCAGCACCGTCGCACTGGCCATTCCGCCCACCATGGGGGCGGCGATGCCGCGCATGACCTCGGAGCCGGTTCCGGTGCTGAACATGATGGGAAGCAGTCCGCCGATCACGGCGGCCACCGTCATCATGAGCGGCCGCAGCCTGCGCAGCGCGCCCCCGATCACGGCCGCAGCCAGGTCCGATTCGGCCAGCGGCCGGCCTTCGCCCGCGGCCCGTTCCCGCTGCTCGGCGAGGGCCTGCTTGAGGTAGGTCAGCATGACGACGCCGGTTTCGACCGCGACGCCGGCCAGCGCGATGAAGCCGATCCCGACGGCGACCGATAGGTTGTAGCCGAGCCAGAAGACGAGCCAGACACCGCCCACCAGAGCCAATGGCAGGGTTCCCATGATCAGCAGGGCGTCGGTCAGATTCCGGAAGTTGAGATAGAGGAGTAACGCGATCACGACGAGCGTGGCCGGCACCACGACCGAGAGCCGCTGCATGGCGCGTTCGAGAAACTCGTATTGCCCTGACCAGCCCAGGGTGTACCCCTTGGGCAATGTGACGGCCTCGGACACCCGCTTCTTTGCCTCCTCGACGTAGGAGCCGAGGTCGCGTCCGGAAATGTCGACGTAGATCCAACCGGACGGCTTCGCATTTTCGCTGCGGATCATGCTCGGCCCCTCAGTCACGCGCACGTCCGCGACCTCACCCAACGGGATATTCGCGCCCTGCGGCGTGACGATGGGGAGCAAGCGCAGCTTCTCGACCGAATCGCGCGCGGCGCGGGGATAGCGCAGGTTGACCGGGTAGCGTTCCAGCCCTTCCACCGTTTCGGTGACGTTCATTCCGCCGACCGCGGTCTCGACCAAGTCCTGGATATCCGCGATGTTGAGGCCGTAGCGCGCGGCCCTCACCCGGTCGATATTCACGCTGACGTAGCGGCCGAGATTGACGCGCTCGGCATAGGCCGAGACCGTACCGGGAAGGGGTTTGAGGGCTTGCTCGATCTCCTTGCCGATGTCCTCTATGACCGCAAGATTAGGCCCGCTCACCTTTATGCCGAGGGGCGTCTTGATTCCGGTCACCAGCATGTCGATGCGGTTGCGGATCGGCATGACCCAGACGTTCGAAAGGCCGGGGAACCGGACCAGGCCGTCGAGCTCCGCCTTCAGCCCGTCGATCGTCATTCCCGGCCGCCATTCCTCCTGCGGCTTCAACTGAACCGTTGTTTCCACCATCGTCATGGGAGCAGGGTCGGTCGCGCTCTCCGCCCGCCCCACCTTGCCGAAGACGGTTTCCACCTCCGGCACCGTGCGGATGAGTTTGTCCGTCTGCTGCAGGATGGCGCGCGCCGCTCCGATCGAAATACTGGGATAGGTGGTCGGCATGTAGAGAAGATCGCCTTCATGCAGCGGCGGCATGAACTCCGTGCCGAGGCGCGCGAGCGGCCACAGCGCAGTCAAGGCCAGACCGATGCAGATGACGACGACCAGCTTGGGCCACGAAAGCACGGCTTGGATCAGCGGACGGTAAAGAGCCGCCAGCGCCACCACCACCGGATTTCGGTGCTCCGGCAGGATGCGACCGCGCACCAAATAGCCCATGAGTACGGGAACCAAGGTGATCGAAAGGATCGCCGACGCCGCCATCGCGTACGTCTTAGTAAAGGCCAGCGGCCTGAACAGGCGTCCCTCCTGGGCCTCGAGCGCGAACACGGGAACGAAGCTCACCGTGATGATGAGGAGCGAGAAGAACAGGGGACGTCCGACTTCGCACACGGCCCGCTCGACGGCGGTCCAGCGGGAGCCGCCTTGCGGGTCATGTTCCATGTGTTTGTGGACGTTCTCGATCATGACGATCGCGGCATCCACCATGGCGCCGATGGCGATCGCGATGCCACCCAACGACATGATGTTGGCGTTTATGCCCTGCAGTTGCATCACGATGAAGGCGGAGAGGATCCCGACCGGAAGGGTGACAAGGGCGACGCCGGCGGAGCGCACATGCAACAGGAACAGGAGGCACACCGCGGCCACCACCACGGATTCCTCGATAAGCACGCGTTTGAGCGTGGCGACCGCCCGTCCGATGAGTTTTGAGCGGTCGTATGTTTCGACGATCTCGACTCCCTTGGGTAGGCTGTCCTTGAGGACGGCAAGCTTCGCCTTGACCGCGTCGATCGTAGACATGACGTCCTTGCCCCAGCGCAGGATGATGACGCCGCCGGCGACCTCGCCCTCGCCGTTCAATTCGGCGATCCCGCGGCGCATTTCGGGTCCGAGCCTCACGTCGGCGACGTCCCCGAGCAGAATCGGCGTCCCGCGTTCGTTGACGCCCAAGGGCACGCGCCGTAAATCCTGCTCGCTCGAGAGATAGCCCGAGGCGCGGACCATGTATTCGGCCTCGCCCATCTCGATCACCGAACCGCCAGCCTCTTGGTTGGCGCGCCGGATCGCGTCCCGTAGGGTGGCAATCGGCAGCCCGTAAGCCCGCAGCCGGTCCGGGTCCACTACGACCTGGTATTGCTTGACCATGCCGCCGATGGCCGCCGCCTCGGCCACGCCGGGGATGCTCTGCAGCTCGTACTTCAGGAACCAGTCCTGGAGGCTGCGCAATTGAGAGAGGTCATGGGCGCCGTTGCGGTCGACGAGCGCGTATTCGTAGATCCAGCCCACACCCGTTGCGTCGGGTCCGATCGCGACCCGTGCCGCCGCCGGCAGGCGGCCCGAGACTTGATTCAGGTATTCGAGCACGCGCGAGCGCGCCCAATAGAGGTCGGTGCCGTTCTCGAACAGAACGTATACATAGGAGTCGCCGAAGAACGAATACCCGCGAACAGTCCGCGCACCCGGTACCGCCATCATGGTGGTGGTGAGAGGGTAGGTAACCTGATCCTCGACCACCTGCGGCGCCTGGCCGGGATAGCTCGTCTTGATGATCACCTGGACGTCGGAGAGATCGGGGATCGCATCCAGCGGGGTCTTCGAGACCGCATACAATCCGGCGCCGATCAGGAACACGGCGAGCAGCAGCACCAGCCCCCGGTTGCGCAGCGACCACACGATCACATTCTCGATCATGGCGTTAACCCTTCTCGCGCTCGGTCTCAGTTCTTGGCGGGTGAAACGGCGATGATCTCGAAGCTACCGTCCGGTTTCTGCCGCAGGCGGAAATCGACCTTCGCCCCGGCCTTCACCTTGGCAAGGCTCACATCCGGCGCGGCGAGGAAGCCCATGGTCATGGCCGGCCAGCCGATGGCCGTAATGGGGCTATGCGAGATGGTGACCATGCGCGCCGTCTCGTCCACCTTGACCACCGTGCCGGTGGCCTCCGCTTCCGGCGCCTCCGATTCGGCCGCGACCTGCGCACCCGTATGGGCCCCGGAATGCGCGGCCTCCGGCGCGGGCCTTGGTGCCTCGTTGTCGAGGCGGCGGAGTTCGACGCTGAGACTGCTTTCCGAATCCAACAGGAATTGCGCCTGCACGACCACGGAATCGCCCTCCGAGAGGCCCCGGCGCACCTCGACACGATCGCCCGCCTCGATTCCGACCTCTACATCCGTCGGTCGAAAGCGGCCGTCGCCCAAAGCCTTGACCACGCGGGGTTCGCCGGCGGTTGGAATCAAAGCGTCGCGCGGGATCGCGAGCACGTTGGTCCGCGGTTCGCCGAATATCTTTACCGCCGCGTACATCTGCGGCTTCAATTCATCGCTCGCATTATTGAGCCGGAGCCGCACCCGCAAGGTGCGGGTTCGCGGGTCCAAACTCGGATAAACGAACTCCACCGTGGCATCCCAGACCTTGCTTGGGAGGTAAGGGAACCGCACCTCCGCCCGCTCTCCCACCTTCACCCATGGAGCCTCGATATCGAAGACATCGGCGATCACCCACACGCTCGAGAGGTCAGCGAGGCTCACGATGGTCGTGCTGGAGTCGACATACATGCCTTGCCGCACCGGAAGCGCGGCGACCACGCCGTCCTGCGGCGCATAGAAATCGATGAGCCGGCTGGCCCGCCCGTCCTTTTGGAGCCGCTCGATTTCCGCGTCGGTCACGCCAAGAGCGCGCAACTGGCCGCCGGCGGCATCGGCCAGTCCGGGAAGATGGCCGCGCAGCGCCTGAAGGAACTCCTGCTGCGCTTTCACGAGCTCCGGGGAGAACAGGCGGAACAGCAAATCGCCCCGGCGGACGCGCTCTCCCTCCGACTTGACACGGAGTTCCTCGATCCACCCGATCGTCCGGGTGTGGACATGGCTGATCTTTCGCTCGTCGTAATCAACGAAGCCGACGGTCTCGATTTCGCGGTAAAGCGCTCGCCGTTCGACCGGGGCCGTGCGCACGCCGAGGTTATTGACGGTGGCGGGCGATATCTCCACTGTCCCCGATGGCGTGCGCTCACCGCCTTCATAGACCGGAACAAGGTCCATCCCCATCGGCGACTTGCCCGGTTTTTCGCTGCGATAGCCGGGGATCATGGGATCGGTCCAATAGAGGATTTTCCGCTCGCTGGACGTGACGGCGGGATCTTGAACCGCGGCTGGCAGCTCGGCCATCGGGGGTTTTGTTTGTGCCGCGTAATGCATGCCCAGCGCGCCGGCTGCGCCACCCGATCCAAGCAGCATGAGGGAAACCAGGATTCGTTTCGTATTCATTCCATTTCTCCAGACTGCTTGAGGGTTGGTTCGGCGCTCGCGCTCGCCGCCGTCAATCGTTCGATGCGGGCGAGGCTGCGGTGATAGTCCGCCAATGCCGCCGCGGTCTCATACTCGATATCGGCGCGTGCCTTCTGGGCTGTCAGCAGAGCGAGAAAATCGCCGCCTCCCGACTGATAGCCCGAGAGCACGGCATTGATGTTCTGCTCGGCCAGCGGCAGCAGTTGCTCGTTGAACACCGACAGCATCCGCCGGCCCTCTTCGGCGCGATCCACCGCCTTCTGCAATTCGGCTTGCAATGCGATCTGCCGATCGCTGAGCTGCGCCTCGAGGCTGCGCAGCTCGGCCTTCGCCTCGTCGCGCGCGGCGCGGCGCTTGCCTTGGTCGAAGGGAATATTGAGGGTGATGCCCACCATTCCTCTCTGCTCGGGCATGTCCATCACCCCGTTGTATCCGGCGCGAACGGAGAAGTCGGGGTAGAACTCGAGGTCGGCAAGCCCGACCTTCGATTCGGCCGCCGCGATCTCGGCCTTGAGCCGCGCGAGCGCGGGCTGGCCGGCAACCGCCCGGCCGGGCGCCGCGACTTGCACGTTGGCGGGCTCCGGAGACGGAAGATCGGCGGGCGCGGGCAGCGGTGTGTCCGGCGCCTGTCCAAGCAGCGCGTTGATCTCGGCCTGAATGTTGCGCCGCTCGCGCTCCAGCGCGATGTGGGACTGTTTCAGGCGATGGAATTCGATCCGCGCTTGCAGCACGTCGGACTGCAGCGCGCGCCCAACCTCGTATCTGCGCTCGGCGATGTCGGCCACGTCCTGCCACAGCTTCTGGTTGGACTCGTTGATGTGCGTCGCGCGATGAACGAGAAACCAGTCAGCAAACAAAGCATGCGCCTGCTCGGCGAGATCGAGCCGCAAGCTCGCGACATCGCTGTGCGAGGCTTCGGCTTCGTGCCGCGCCGCTTGCTCCCGCAACGCGAGCTTTCCGGGCCAGGGAAGCTGCTGCGAGAGCTCCAGCTGCTGACCGAAGATGTTGGAGGATCGGTCGGCGAGCCCCGGCGCAAGGCCATAGGAGAACATCGGGTCATCCAGGGCCCCGGCCCGGGCGGCCCGGGCGCGCGCGGCCTCGAGCGCTTGGGCCCGCGCCGGCAAATTGAAGTTCCGTGAGAGTACCGCCTCGACCAGATCCTGCGCGCTGATCGTCGCGCGGCTGTCGAACGGGCTCCCTGCCACGGGCTGGGCGGCCGTGACCGCGACAATGAATCCAATGGCGGCCACAAACGCCGTTAGTCGGCGCAGACACTCCGCGCACGCGCGCGTCGTGTGAAGCGCCACGCGAATCGAACCATGAATCAAACGCATCGTTGCTTACCCCGTGCGGGCGGCATCCGCGCCGGAAGGCACGCCGCGCTATGTTGCGACTGAGGGGCGCCGACGGAGCCGCTCGGAGAGCCCATGGGGCTTCCATTTGCGGAATTCGGTGCCGGGTCGGAGACGCCGACCCGACAGCGGCCGAAGGCGCGGCTTAGCTAAGGGAGGAAGGGGAGCGGGGAGGGAACAGGTCCGGTTTCAGGAACCGTTGCGAAGCGCTGGCCGCGAGCCCGCCGACGTGCCGCACGGCAGAAAAAAGATGATCGAGAGATAAAACCGCCGGCAGGGTGGCCAAAGATCCGCACATGGCCGTGCAGCCTTCCATGACGTCGTGATCGCCGCCGGCCGCGTGCGTACAAGCAACGCGACCCTGGCTGTGCATGGATTCGCAGCCGTTTGCGGATCCGTTGACACTCCAAACCCCGACCCCCGGCGTCTGGCATGAGCCCGCGGCCGCGGGCATCGCGTTTGCAGCGGTCCCGGCGACGATCCATGCCACCACAATCAAGGCAGCCATGATTCGATGAAGAAGCGGGTTCCTCATGCCACAACGGATACCACGAACCGGGCGGGGACGGCGGGACAAATCAGCGCAGTCGCAACTCGACGGCCCGAAGTTCCCCCGTTCGGCGCGCGCGCCGGGGTTAAGTCGGCGACGCCGGGGGGTCAGAACTACCCGCCCGATTGCGAGCGGGACCCGAACAAGGAATACGTTTTCCGGGTTTAGGCGCGGCCTTTCGGCGTTCCGGCCTTTCGGACCCGGGACGCGGCGCCTTGCAGGCGCCCTGCCCCGGGCCCGGCCGGCCGCAACCTGATCAGAAGCTGCGCGAGATCGTGAACAGCGCCTGTGCGTCGCAGGCGTTGGTCCCGCCGAAGCACTGCGCCGTCGAAATGTCGGTATCCGAGAATTTGAGCTGGGTGTTGAAACCGAGAACGACCGCGTTCAGCGCGATCGACCAGTCGGTGTAGTCGGGCGTGCCGAAATTGGCGTTCTTGTCGATGGACTGGTGTCCGACGTGCAGGCCCACCGACACGCTCTTCCAGATCGGAACGCCGGCGTCACCCGACACGTAGACCGCATCGCCGCTGTTGAACGTGTATTCCGGCGTATAGAAGACGGAGCCCGTCACGTTGACGACGCCGAAATCGTATCCGAGCGAGGCGGTCGCCTCGGCGTAATTGACGCCGGTGGTGTCGACGTAATAGTAGCCGATGGCGCCGATGCCGTAGCTGAGTGCGTCGGAACTGCCTCTCCAGCCGCCGTAGAAATCGGTTTCGAGCTGCGCCTGTTTCCCGAGCGTGTCGACGAAATTGATGCTCGATCCCCATACCCCGATATAGAGGCCGGAGTCGTGGTCGTATTCGACGCTCCCTTGAATCGCGGGGTCGTGTGTGGTCTGGGTGAGGCCACGGAACAGATAATCGGTGGTCCACCCCACGTTTCCGACGAACTTTCCGCCGATGGTTTCCACCGGGAGGAGGTCGTTGTCATCGGCGTAGGCCGGCAAAGCGCAGGCCAAGACCAGCGCCGCCCCCAGGGTAATTTTTGCTGCCTTCATCACATGATCCTTTTTTTCTTGTG
>JBAVNO010000016.1:0-2034 GCA_049691095.1 Alphaproteobacteria bacterium
CGCCAAGATAGTTCGGCGACACGCCGAGAGCCTTCGCAGCTTCTCGCACGGATTCGTGGCCACTCAATGCCGCTTCCAGCATCTGCTTCTCAGCGCCACGTAGACGCCGCCAGTACACTGCATTTTCGTCTCGGCGCTTCGGCATCACACCCTCGTCTTGTGCTTGGTCCACTCGGCGACGCCGCGGTCCGTCGCGTGGATCTCGTAGACGTCTTGGTAACTCGACCCACCGACGAGCCCGAGCTTGGACAGGCGTAGGTAGGCCTCTTCCTCATCACCGGCCTCGACGGGTTGACGGAACTTTTTGCTCTTGACGCTGCGCTTGCCTTGTTCGACGAGCGACCCGAGGAGCTTGACCGCGTCTTTGTCGTCGGGCAGGAGCCAAAACGGCAACGTCGAGATCAGGATCTCGCGACCGCAGCGCGGGCACGGCCGAATCTCTGTACCGGTGCCGTGCTGCTTGTAGTGCTCGGCGGTCGCGGGCGTCGCGCCTTCGCACTGCTTGCATTCCTCGACGCCGCCATTCGCGAGCGCGTACGTCAATTCCTTGATCGATCTTGACGCGAACGTCACGCGATCACCGAGGTCGCGGATCAGTCGCTCGATGACCCAACGCGGCGCCTTGTCGACGACCTCGTAGTCGATGCCGCCATACTTATCCGAGTGGCTGTACGCGTCGACGAGATCGCTGAGGATGCCGTCCTCGCGTACAGATTCCGTCGTGGCGTCGTCGTCGACGATCATCCACTGCCAGGCGCCGCGACCCGACGAGAACTTGTGCTGATACTTGAGCCACTTCATGGTTTGCGGCTCTCGCCTCTCAGCGCACGTACGCCGTCCCGCACGGTAACTGCCTCTTCTTCTGCGGTCCCGTCGTCGCGTACCTCCTGTGCGTCGTCGTGCAACTTCTGCCAGAGCGTGACGTAGGGACAATCGTCGCTGTGTCCGTGCCGATTCCGGTAGTTGATGATCGGCCAGCAGCAGTTGCAGGCAGCAACCATGGCCTGAAAGCGTTCGAGTTTGCGCTCGCGGACGCGCTTGGCGCGCGCGAGGTCTTTCTCGGAGGGCGCACTCACTTCGGCAGCTCCTTGAGCCACGCGGGCTCGCGCCAGCAGCGCGGATGCTCTGCGCTTGCTGCTGCGAGCGCCTCGGCGGGATCGAACGGGCTCACCGGTACCGCGCCCAGCGGATCTTCCCAGCCGCACGTGCACGTGACCTTGGCGTGGTTGTTCGGCAGCCGGATGTAACTGAACTCGGGGATCGGCGGTCGGTAATGCGGCGAGCCTGGAACCGGGCAAACGCCGTTGCACTGCGTCCAGTCGTTGCCGCTGCCCGCGCCACACTTCGGGCACCGCTTGGTCTCGTCCTCGGCCGCCTGGATCGCTTGCGCGTCCGTGGGCATCTCCGGGTGCGCGATCCGCATGACGCGCTTGAACAAGGCCATCGCGCGGCCATCCGGGCTCCCCGGCGGCGGGGTTGGTCTCGTAGGCGCCTCCGGCGCGGGGCTCGTGGCCTCGCTATCGGGCACTGGAAACAGCGGCGGCCACGTCCGGCCCTCGGCGATCGCGCGGAGCGGCTCGGGCAGGAGCGCAACGCGTAGACTCGAAAGCGCGGCCTCGATCGCTTCGGCTTCCGTGGCGCCTTGCCCTACGTGCAGACCGCCAACCTTGGCCATCACGATGCAGGCCCGGCCACCTTCGAGGTGCGGCATCACGGTCAGTGTCGTGACGTCGAGCAGCTCACGTTGCTCGCGTAGATCGGCGAGCGTGCTCTGCTCGGTGAGTTTCTTCGGATCGGGCATGTGTCCCCTAGAAGCTAACGATCTGTGTTCGACAAGTCAAGAGCGTTGTAGCAACTGCGATCACTAACGGTTCTCGCGCATCTCCCTGACGAGTTTGTCGACGAGGATCTCGTCGATGTCGGTACGTGGCTCGCCGGGTTCGTAACCCTTCGCGACGATGAAGTGACTGTCAATGAGCTGCACCTGCGGCATCCGCCCAGGGCAGTAGACATCGAGGATGACAAATCGGTTCA
>JBAVNO010000017.1:0-28576 GCA_049691095.1 Alphaproteobacteria bacterium
CACCGGCCCCGCAGCCTGCTCCGGCACCCGCGCCCCAACCCGCGCCCGCACCCGCGCCGGCACCGCAGCCGGCACCCGTCGAACCGCAACCGGCGGCGCCTTCCGATCAACAGCCGTCGGCGGATCAAGTGCCGGGCGGCCAACAAGCGCCGCCGGCCGAACAACAGCCGGCCGATCCGGTGAAGACGCTGGAGAAGATCCTGAAGGGGCAGTAACGGCCCGGCTCGGCCGTGCCCCGTGTTTCCGCCGCTTGCCCCTACTGATCCGTGCCGGCGCTGCCGTCGTCGTTACCCGGGCCGGTTGAGCGGACCTGGTGCTTGGGCTTGTGGCGATAGAACTCGATCACATAGGTGCGGATCGCGCTGGAAAGGCTGCCCCGCTTGGCCGCGTCGATCTCGCGGATCAGAGCCTGGACCGACGCCCCGCGTTTCGCCGCGATTTCCTGCAGCGCGTCCCAGAACTCGCTTTCCAGCGAAATGCTGGTGCGGTGACCGGCGATGGTGACGGAATGTTTGCGAATGGTGCCCATCTCCTGTCCGATGGTTGTCTAGGGTGAAGGACCCAGCATCTTTTCCGGCCGCACGCGCTCGTCGAACTCCTCGGCCGTCAGCAGCCCCAAGGCGACCACCGCCTCCTTCAGCGTCGTTCCCTCGGCATAGGCCTTCTTGGCCACCTTGGCGGCGTTGTCGTAGCCGATGTGGGGGTTGAGCGCCGTCACCAGCATCAGCGACTCGTTGACCAGCGCGTCGATCCGCTCGCGGTTGGCCTCGATTCCGGCGACGCAGTTGTCGGCAAAGCTTCGGGCCGCGTCGGCGATGAGGCGCACCGACTGCAGCAGGTTGTAGATCATCACCGGCTTGAAGACATTGAGCTCGAAGTGGCCGTTCGAACCGGCGATGGAGACCGTTACGTGGTTCCCCATCACCTGGGCGCAGACCATGGTGAGGGCCTCGGACTGGGTGGGGTTGACCTTGCCGGGCATGATCGACGATCCCGGCTCGTTCTCCGGCAGGCGCAATTCGCCCAGGCCGCAGCGCGGTCCCGAACCCAGGAAACGGATGTCGTTGGCGATCTTCATCAGCGAGCAGGCGACGGTGTTCGCCGCGCCCGACGCCTCGACGATGGCGTCGTGCGCCGCCAGGGCCTCGAACTTGTTGTCGGCGGTCACGAACGGAAGCCCCGTGATTCTGGCCACCTCCTCGGCGAAGCGCTCGGCGAACCCCTGCTTGGCGTTCAACCCGGTCCCGACCGCGGTGCCGCCCTGGGCGAGCGGGTAAAGACGGGCCAGCGTGTCCGACACCCGCGCCATGCCCAGCTCCACCTGCTTGGCGTAGCCGGAAAACTCCTGGCCCAGGGTCAACGGCGTCGCATCCTGGGTGTGGGTGCGTCCGATCTTGATGATGTCCGCGAACGCGCGCGCCTTGGCATCGAGCGCGTTGTGGAGATGCGATAGCGCGGGCAACAGGCGGCGCGTCATCTCTTCCACCGCCGCGATGTGCATGACGGTGGGAAAGCTGTCGTTCGACGACTGGCCCCGGTTCACGTGGTCGTTGGGATGCACCAGCGACTTGGAGCCCAGCTTGCCGCCCATGATCTCGGTGGCACGGTTGGCGATCACCTCGTTGGCGTTCATGTTGGTCTGGGTGCCCGACCCGGTCTGCCAGACGACGAGGGGGAAATGATCGTCGAGCGCACCTGCGATCACCTCGTCGGCGGCCTTGATGATGGCCTCGGCGATCTTGGGGTCGAGCTGCTTGAGCGCGATGTTGGCCAGTGCCGCGGCCTTCTTCTGCACCCCCAGCGCCCGGATGACCGGGGTCGGCATGCGCTCGCCCCCGATCTTGAAGTTCTGAAGGCTGCGCTGGGTCTGGGCGCCCCAATAGCGGTCGGCGGGGACCTGGACGGCCCCCATCGTGTCGGTCTCGGTGCGGGTTTTCTCGGCCATGGCGGGCACTCCCTCGGGCTCTCGCGCGCGAGCGGCTTTTACCACAGCGGCCCGGCCCATGCACCGGCCTCGGCCCGATTCGCGAGACGGGACGCGGCCCTGCCTCCGATCGCTAGCGCCGCGCGCCCCTTGGCGCGGGTTTGCCGGGTTTGCGGTGCGCGCGTTTTCCCGGCGTCTTCCGCACGGGCTGGCCGGACTTCTTGGGGGCAACCTTGCGCTTCTTGCCGGCGTGCGTCTCGGCCTTCTTCGGCTCGGCCTTCTTCGGCCTGGACTTGGGCGGCGAATCCAGGGCGGCCGTGACCGACGCCCGTGCCCAGTCCGAGAGTTGCCCGGAATCCTCCAGGATGTCGGGCGGGGCCCTGTAATAGGGCATGGTCATGGTCCTGCCGCCCACCGAGGGCCGGAAGGGCGGCATTCCCGCGACTTCGAAGAACGGCCGGTTGCGGTCGTCCGCCTTGAGGTAGAGCGTGTCGTCGGCGATCAGCGCGAACATCCGCCCATCGAAATACAGGCCGTAACCGCCGAACATCCGCCGCGCCGTCACGCGGCCCAGCGGCTGCAACAGGTCCAGGACGAACTGGCAGAACTCTGCGCTTGCGGCCATCCCGGAAGACTAGGACCGTCTCGGCAAGTCCGCCAGCGGCCCGATCGTCTCACCCCAGTTTGGCCCCGGTTTGGCCCCGGCTTGGCCGCCGCCGCAGGCCCATCGAACAGGAGATCAGGCGCGGCCATGCCGCGGGATTTCAAGGTTTGCGGAAGGAATCGAGCGCAACGACCTTGCCCCGGTCCTGGGCCTTCTGAGAGGCGGCCTTGCCGCCGCGGGCCTTCGGCTGCTCTTTCGCGAACTCAGCCGGTTTGCCGTCGTTCCCGCCCGCCGTTGCGCCCTCGGCGGTGATCGGGCCGCCGCCTACCGAACCGGAGGACAGCTGAAGGCCGAAATTCGCCGGGGGATCGACGAACCGGCTGATGGCGGCCAACGGGATCGTGAGCCGTTCCGGCACCTTGTTGAAGGTGAGCGTCACCGAAAAGACGTCGCCCGCCACCTCGAGTCCCGAATACTGGTTCTGAAGCACGATCGTCATCTCGCCCGGGTAGCGGTCGCGCAGGTAATCGGGGATGTCGACCCCGGGATGGCCGGTCTGGAAGGTGATGAAGAAATGATGGCGCGCCGGAAAGCCGTGGGTGGCGACCTGAGCCAGCGCGTCGCGGACGACGCCGCGGAGCGCGTCCTGGACCATCTGGTCGTATTTGAGGATGTCCGTGCCCACCGCGCTTCCCCCTATCGGGCCCTGACGCGACCGAGCCCAGTGGACTTGGCCACGGCGTGACGGGGCCCGAGACGTCTTCCCGGCCACCTTGGATTCGGGGACGGGAAGAGAGTGGGGGGCTTCTGTTGCCCGGCGCCCCCCGAGCCGCGCTTGCTTATTTAAGCAGCGAGTGCGAGTTCGTTATCGTTCGCACTTACAGATTGGCCCGATAACGGCGGTACCATGCCGAGCGAAGTTCCTGCCGTTTTCACGCGCGTCGATCCTATTTCGCCCCCATGAGGTGCCGGCCCTGACCGCCTGCGTGTTTCAAGCCGGTCCGGCCGGAATTCTTATGGTGGAGGCGCCGGGTACTGCCCCCGGGTCCGCAACGGATAGTAAACAGGACATTTATCGCCATAGTCGGTTGCCCGACCCCATTAATATAGGGTTTTCCACCGCTCCTTGAAAGGGCCAGCGGAGCCGCAAAAGGCCCTTTCGGCGGACACGTGGCGCCGCCCTTGCTGCGGCACGGTTTCCCCTGGCAGGCGCGGGGCCGCGTTTGTAGATTGGGCGCACCGAAGAGCCACGCCACGTAACCAAGCCAAGCAACCGAGAGGACGGGGTGCATGCGGCTGACCGACGACCAAGCCAAGGAAATCGAGGAGCTTCGCACCGCCCGTAAGCAGACGGCGCGCGCCACGGTGCCGGCCCTGGAGGAGATCCTCTACGAGGCGATCCCGGTGCTCGATCACGGCTTCGTCCGGGTGATCGACTATATGGGCGACGACGCCGCCATCGTGCAGGCGGCCCGGGTCTCGTACGGCACCGGAACCAAGAAGGTGAGCGAGGACAAGGGCTTGATCCTCTATCTGATGCGCCACCGCCACACCACGCCGTTCGAGATGTGCGAGATCAAGTTGCACGTGAAGCTGCCCATCTTCGTGGCGCGGCAGTGGATCAGGCACCGCACCGCCAACGTCAACGAGTACTCCGCCCGCTATTCGATCTTGGACCGGGAATACTACCTGCCCGCCGAAGACGTCCTGGCGGCGCAGTCGGCCGTCAATCGCCAAGGCCGCGACGAGGTGTTGTCCGGCCCGGAGGCAGCCCGCGTGCTGCACCTGTTTCACACCGATGCGGTGCGCTGCCACGAACATTACATCGAGATGCTGAACGAGGACGAGCACGGGAACCGGATCGACCCCGAGCGCAAGGGCCTCGCGCGCGAACTCGCACGCATGAACCTGACGCTCAACACCTATACCCAGTGGTACTGGAAGATCGACCTTCACAACCTCATGCATTTCGTGGCGCTGCGGGCCGATGCCCATGCCCAATACGAGATCCGCGTCTACGCCCAAGCGATCCTGGACGTGATGCGCCGCTGGGTCCCGATCACCCACGAGGCGTTCCTGCAATACGGCATCGGCGGCGCGCATATCTCGGAAAGGGCGCTCGAGGTCGTGCGGCGCATGGTTCGCGGCGAGAAGGTGGCCGCGGCGGAAAGCGGTCTCGGCAAGCGCGAATGGCGAGAGCTGATGGAGCAGCTCGGCCTCGCCCAGGATTAGCGCGCCTGATGGCGGCAACCGGCTCTCCGCCCGGACCCACGCGTACGCAGTCGCGCATGCGCCTCGCGGCATCGGCCGATTCGGTCTGGACCCTCATCGGGCCGTTCGATTCGCTGCCCCTCTGGCACCCATTGGTGCGGGAATGCACGCTGGCATACGCGGGCGGCCATAAGCTCCGCCGCATCCTGCTTCACGACGGAAGGCGGATCGTCAACCGCGAGGAGGCGCGCGACGAGGCGAAACGCTCCTACAGCTATTCGATCGTCGAGGCTCCGGTGGCGGTCACGAGCTACCTCTCGACGCTTACGGTGCATGAGGAGGGGCCTCAATCCTGCCTCGTCCATTGGGAGAGCGCGTTCGTGGCGCGCCCCGGCGCCGACCCCGAGGACGAGCGCCGCATGGTCGAAAGCCTGGTCCGGCCTGGGCTCGAAAACCTCGGCCGGCTGTTCGGCCGCACGAACGGGGAATGACAACGAGCCGTGTGCGGGATTAGGCTGGGTGCCTCGATAGGGGACGGTGGATCAATCGCACTGCGAAAGGGGGATGATCCGATGGCCAAATTCAGCGTGACGACGAAACTTGCCGTGCCCGCCGATCAGGTGTGGCAGATCGTGACCCAGTTCGACGGCCTTCCCGATTGGCACCCGGGCGTCGAAAAAAGCGAGGTCGAGACGGAGCAAGGCGGCCGCGGCACTGTCAGGCGGGTCCGCCTGGCCGGCGGCACGGTGGTGGTCGAGCGGCTGACCAAGCTGGACGAGACCGGACGCGTATTCGGCTACGAGGTCACGGAAGGCCCGCCGCCGTTCAAGAATCACCGCGCGACGCTGCGCGTGAAGGACGCGGACGGCGGCTGCGAGGTCGAATGGTCGGCCGAGTTCGACGGCATCGGGCCGTTGACCTCGATGCCCGGCATGGGTGCGATGGGCTCCATGCCCGGCATGGGTGCGATGGGCGGCCAGCCCGACATGGTCGGCGCCATGCGCGCGATGTTCGAAAGCGGCATGGAGACCCTGCGGAAGATGTTCGGCGGCTGACCGGTCCCATGGCCGGTACGCTGAGCGGTACGCTGAGCGGTCCACCGGCGGACGCCACCTGCCGCATTCCGCGATCCGCCGCCTTGGCCCCGTCCGTGCCGCCGATCGCGTCAACAGGGCGCCTCATACCGGCGCCGGGGCTAGCAAGCGAGCGTGGTGCACTCCTTGATGTCGAACGGCTTGCCGGTGCCGGGCCGCGAAACGTCGAAGGCGCGATGATCCATGCAATGGGCGCGGGCCAGCACCGCCTCATCGCCGCCGACGTTCTTCACGATGACCCTGGACAGGTAATTCACCTCGCAATTGAAGTCCTTGCGTAGCTGGAACTCGAGTTCTTGGCGCCATTGGGGCGTCTTCTCGGCTGCGGCGGCGCGAGGCGACGGAAACGCCCCCACGACCGCCAAGGCGGCCGCCACCATGGCTGCAAGCCCAAGTGCCCGAATCGCTGTCGAACGCATGTTGAAGTCCTTCCCATGCCGCCGCCGGAACAAAACCGCCATGGCCCTGTGCCGAAAGGCCTTTGAGGAAAAGCCTAACGTCACGCACGGCCCGCGGCAAGCGCGAGGCCGGTCCCGCGTGAAGCGCCGGGGGACGGCGGCGTGAAACGCCCGCTCGGCGACTGGCTGACGGCGCGGGCCTTCGCGCACCGCGGCCTGCACGATGCAAGACGCGGCGTTCCCGAGAACTCGCTGCCCGCATTCGCCGCCGCGATTGCCGCCGGCTACGGAATCGAGCTCGATGTCCGGCGCCTGGCTTCGGGCGAGCCGGTCGTGTTCCATGACCGGGACCTGGCGCGCATGACCGGACGCAAGGGCGCGATCGCGGACATTGCGCGCCGGCAGCTTTCCGGCCTTCACCTGGCCTCGACCGCGGAGCGCGTGCCGCTCCTTTCCGAAGTTCTGGATATGGTGCGCGGGCGGGTGCCGGTTCTGATCGAGATCAAGAACGACGGGCGGGCCGGCGCGCTGGAGCAGAAGGTGGCGAAGCTGCTGACGGCCTACGAAGGCCCGTTCGCCGTGATCTCGTTCAACCCGTTCTCGCTGGCGTGGTTCCGCCGCCATGCGCCCGCCTTCGTTCGCGGCCAGACGGCGGCCGCGTTCCGCGGCCGGGACATGCCGCTTTGGCGCAGGCTGGCCCAGCGCGATTACCTGCTCAATATCGTGAGCAGGCCCGATTTCCTCCTCTACGAGATCGGCGCATTGCCGCGCCGGTCGGTCGCGCTGCTGCGCGCCTTGGGCTGGCCGCTCCTCGTCTACACGGTGACGACCCAAGCCGAGCGGGAAAAGGCGCTGACGCTGGCCGACAATTACATCTTCGAGAACCTGGACCGTTAGTCCCGGCGCACTCGGGCCGCGCGCACCCGTTCCCGAGGCCTATCCCGCGGGCCGACGTCCGGACCGTCCGAGCCTTCCAAGGCTTTGCGAATGTTGCGGGTTTTGCGCCGCATCGGAGCCATTGACGCAGGTCATTGCTCCTCTGGGCGAATGGGGACACGGTGAACGAAACTTCGTATCCCGTCGGCGTCCCTGTTCCGGACGGAGGATGCCGCGCACAACAGGAGCAACACGCCATGGCCGATGCGAGCTACGATCAGTTGCGGGCGGAAATCGACAAGCTGCGCGCCGACATCACGGACATCGGCAAGACGTTGCAGAACATGGTCGCGGGCTGGGGCAAGGAGGCCGCGGCGACGGCCCGCCAGTCCGCGGGCAGAGCCGAGGAGAAGGCAAAGGAATCGCTGGAGCAGATCGCGCATCACGTCGAGGAAAAGCCGCTCACGAGTCTGGCCATCGCCCTCGGGATCGGCGTGCTGATCGGTGTCATTCTCAACCGGCGCGGCTGAGGCGCGCCGGATCGGCTCCGAAGGGTCCGTGTCACGATGGGATACTATCTGGCCAAGTTCGCCGTAGCGCTCGCCTTGTGCGCTGTTGCGGCCCTCTTCGCCATCGCCGGTTTCGGCTTCCTCGGCGCGACGGCCTATCTGTGGCTTTCCGCCATGATGCCGGTGCCGTGGGCGGCGTTCGCCACCGCCATCGCGGCGCTCGCCGCCGCCGCAATTCTGCTGATCGTGGCAATCCTCGTGGCGCAACGGCGCCGGCCGAAACGGTCAGGCGATCTGGAGGAGCTTGCCGCCGCGCTCGGCGGCGAGGCGGGCGCGGCCGCGGGGAGATACGCCCGCGCGCGGCCGATCACGACGTTGGCCATCGCGCTCATCGCCGGGGTCATCATCGGGCTCGATCTGCCCTTCTTGCGCGAGATCGAAAAGCGGTTCCGCCGCGACGGACGGGAATAGCCGGGGCCTTGCGCCCTGCCGGCGGTCTTCCGGCCCGGATTCTCTACTGGACGACGATCCGGGGCTGTTTGCGCGCGGGTTCGCCCAGGATGATCGTCACCTTCTCCCACACCTTGTCGGCCATGGCGCGGTAGGTCTTGGCATGCTCCGAAGCGGGGTCGGAGACCACGATCGGGTGGCCCTCGTCGGAGGTTTCGCGGATGGCGACATCGAGCGGAACCTCGCCCAGGAAATCGACGCCGAGCTTCACCGCCTCGCGTTTGGCGCCGCCGTGGCTGAAGATGTCGGTGCGTTCGCCGCAATGGGGGCAGGCGAAATAGCTCATGTTCTCGACGATGCCCAGCACCGGCACGTCGACGCGCCGGAACATGTTGAGGCCCTTCCTCGCGTCGAGCAGCGCGATGTCCTGGGGCGTGGACACGATGACGGCGCCGGTCAGCGGCACCCGTTGCGCCATGGTGAGCTGGGCGTCCCCGGTGCCGGGCGGCAGGTCGACGATCATGATGTCGAGCTCGCCCCACGCCACGTCGCGCAGCATCTGCTCGATCGCGCTCATCACCATCGGGCCGCGCCAGATCATCGGCGTGTCCTCGGGCACCAGGAATCCCATCGACATGCACTTGATACCGTAGGATTCCATCGGGATCAGGGTCTTGCCGTCGTGCGAGGTGGGCTGGCCCTGGATTCCCAGCATGCGCGGGATCGACGGGCCGTAGATGTCGGAATCGAGCAGGCCGACGCGCAATCCCCTGGCCTTCAAGGCCAGCGCCAGATTGACGGCGGTGGTGGATTTTCCCACCCCGCCCTTGCCCGAGGCGACCGCCACGATGGCGCGCACGCCTTGAACGGGGATTCCATGGCCCTGCCGCTCGCCGGTCGGGGCGCCGTGCCCATGGCCCTGAGCGGGACCCTGAGCGTGGCCTTGTGCCTGGCCCTGAGCCTGCCTTGCGGGCCTCTCGGCCGTCAGCACCGCGGTGACCGAGAGCACGCCGGGAACGGCGTCCACCGCGCGCTCCGCTTCCTGGCGCAGCGGCTCCAGGGCCGGCCCGCGCTGGGCATCGACCTCGAGGGTGAAGCCGACATTGCCGTCCTTGATGACGAGGCCGCGCACCATTCCGAGCGAGACGATGTCGCCGGCTTTCTCCGGGTCGCGCACGGACCGGAGCGCGTCCAGGACCTGCTGTTCCGTCACCGACGACATGGTTGAATTCTCCACCCGAGGCACGATATCCCCTTGAAACGGCGCCATCGTCGGGGCCGCGCGGGAGGCCGCGCAGGTCCGGGCCGATTGCGTCCGCCCGCTGGCTGTCATATAAGGCCCCCGCGCAGCTTTGCAAAGCGCGGGTTTGGAAAGACCGCCGGGCCCGAGGCCCGGGACCGGCCAACCGAGAGGATCGCCGATGCCGTGGACGCAGGGAGGGGGAGGCGGACCAGGTCCCTGGGGCTCCGGACCCCGCGGTCCGATGCCTCCCGACCTCGAAGATCTTCTGAAAAGCGGCCAGGATCGTCTCAGACGCCTGTTCCCGCGCGGAATGGGCGGCGGCGCGCTCGTGCTGAGCGTGGCGATGCTCATCCTCCTGGTGTGGATCGGCAGCGGGTTCTACCGCGTGCTGCCGGACGAACAGGGCGTGGTGCTGAGATTCGGGGCCTACAACCGCGCCACGACGCCGGGCCTCAACTATCATCTCCCCGCGCCGATCGAATCGGTGCTGACCCCCAAGGTCACCTTCGTCAACCGGATCGAGATCGGCTTTGCCTCGGCGGGCCAATTCGCGCGCGGCGCGGCCATGCGCCAGGTGCCCGAGGAAAGCCTGATGCTGACCGGCGACGAGAACATCGTCGACATCAATTTCACGGTCTTCTGGCTGATCAAGGACGCCAAGGATTTCCTGTTCAACATCCGCGCGCCGGAATCGACCGTGAAGGCCGCGGCCGAATCGGCCATGCGCGAGATCATCGGCCAGACGCCCATCGCGTCCGCCCTGGCGGAAGGGCGCGGGAAAGTCGAGCAGGACACGCGCGCCCTATTGCAATCGATCCTCGATTCCTACGGCGCCGGCATCCAGATCACCCAGGTGCAGCTTCAGAAGGTCGACCCGCCCGGGCCGGTGATCGACGCCTTCCGTGACGTGCAGCGCGCCCGCGCCGATCAGGATCGCGCGCGCAACGAGGCCGAAGGCTACCGCAACGACATCATCCCCCGCGCGCGCGGCGAAGCGGAACAGCTCCTCCAGCAGGCCGAAGCCTACAAGCAGGAGGTGGTGGCGCGCTCCGAGGGCGATTCCAAGCGGTTCCTGTCGGTTTACGACCAGTACAAGCTGGCCAAGGACGTGACGGCCAGAAGGCTGTACATCGAGACCATGCAGGAGGTCTTGAAGAATTCGGACAAGGTGATTCTGGATAAGAATGCCGGCTCCGGCGTGATTCCCTATCTGCCGTTGCCGGAACTGAGGAAAGGCAGCCAGGCGCCGTCCTCGGCGCCCGCCGCCGGATCCACGAGCCCGTCGACGCTCGCGCCGGCCGGCGTGTCGGCCGCCCCTCACGCAACGGAGTCAAGGCCATGACCAGGACCTGGCCCGGACTGCTGGGACTCCTTCTCATCATCGCGGCGGCGCTCGCCTGGAGCTCGCTCTTCATCGTGCATCAGACCGAGCAGGTGCTGGTGCTGCAATTCGGCGACCCCAAGCGCGTCCTCCGCGACCCGGGGCTGAAGGTCAAGATTCCGTTCGTGCAGAACGTGGTGTACTACGACAGGCGCGTGCTCGACTACGACCCGCCGGCCGAGGAAATCATCGCCTCGGACCAGAAACGTCTCGTGGTCGACGCCTATACGCGGTTCAAGATCATCGATCCGCTGCACTTCTACCAGACCGTGCGCGACGAGAACGGCGTTCGCAACCGCCTGGGCGCGCTCGTCAGCGCAAGCCTGAGGCGCGTCGTGGGCAACGTCACGCTGGCGTCGATCCTGTCGGCGGAGCGGGCCGACATCATGCTGCAGATCCGCGATCAGGTGAACGTGGAAGCCAAGTCGTTCGGCATCGAGGTGGTGGACGTGCGCATCCGCCGCGCCGACCTTCCGGAAGAAAACAATCAGGCCATCTATGCCCGCATGCAGTCCGAACGCGAGCGGGAGGCGCGCGAATTCCGCGCCCAAGGGGCCGAGCTCGCGCAACGGATTCGCTCCCGTGCCGATCGCGAGAAGGTGGTGATCCTGGCCGAGGCGCAGAAGCAGGCCCAGATCACCCGCGGCGACGGCGATTCCCAGTCGATCCGCATCTACGCCCAGGCCTACAACCAGGACCCGGACTTCTACGCCTTCTACCGTTCACTCGCCGCTTACCGAGACGCGCTCGAATCCGGGACCACCTTCGTGCTGTCGCCGCAAAGCGAGTTTCTGCGGTTCCTGAACCAGCCCGCCGGAATGCCCTTGGAAGGCACACGATAACCGGCTCCTGCGCGCCGAACGCGAGCCCGGCGACCGGCGTTCTGCGCCAGGGGCGACGGGTGGCGGCTTGGAGCGGCGGGGTCATGACCGTGGCGGGTCCCGTCCATGACCGGTCTCGCGAAGGATCTCTCATGAATGATCTTTGGGCCGCGCTTGGCCTGGTGCTGGTGATCGAAGGCCTGCTCTATGCCGCCGCGCCCGACGGCATGAAGCGGATGATGGCGCAGGCGCACCAGATCCCGTCCTCGGTCTTGCGCGCCGGCGGCCTTGCGGCCGCGTTTTGCGGGGTGCTCATCGTCTGGGCGGTGCGGGGTTAGGTGCGGCCGGCGCGGCCAGGAATCGGACCGGACCGGGCGGACCAGGGCCTCCCCTGTGTGCCCCCGGGCATGCCGTGCCGCCGCGCTGCGGCGCGAATCGAGGCGCGCGCCGTTTCGAGGGTCCAACGCCGAGCGAGGTCCACCGCCACATTTGCGCCAATCGTCCCTGATAATTGGGATATAAGGATATGAAGAGACGGGTGATCGGCCGGGCGCCCGGCCCGAATGCCCGTCGCAACCGCATCGGTATGAACGGTATCAGACGGAGACACACCGTGACGGCACAGACAATCCACGATTTCGCCCCGGCCAAGACGGGAGGCCGCCCCCCGTCCCGGGTGCGCTCGGCCCAATTCGGCCTGGCCGCGGCGGCGTTCGCGGCCGGGATCCTGGCGCTTGCGAACGGAGCCTTTGCCAGGGCCGCTCCGGATTCGTTCTCGGACTTGGCGGAGAAGCTCTTGCCCGCGGTCGTGAACGTCTCCACGACCCAGGTGCTGAAGGAAACCAGCATGCAGAACGTGCCGGAGCTCCCGCAATTTCCTCCGGGCTCTCCCTTCGAGGAGTTTTTCCGCGATTTCTTCGAGCGCCATCTCCGCCCCGATGCGCCGCCGCACAAGGCCACCTCGCTCGGCTCCGGCTTCGTCATCGATCCGAGCGGGATCATCGTCACCAACAACCACGTGATTTCCGACGCCGACGAGATCAGCGTCATTCTTCAAGACAACACCACGTTGAAAGCCGAGATCATCGGCCGCGACCCCAAGGTGGACGTGGCGCTGTTGCGGGTGAAGGCGGACAAGCCGCTTCCCGCCGTCAAGTTCGGCGATTCGGATGCGGCGCGCGTGGGCGATTGGGTGATGGCGATCGGCAACCCCTTCGGACTCGGCGGCACGGTGACGGTGGGCATTGTCTCGGCCCATCACCGCGACATCAACATCGGCCCTTACGACGACTTCATCCAAACCGACGCCTCCATCAACCGGGGCAATTCCGGCGGGCCGATGTTCAACATGGCGGGCGAAGTGATCGGCATCACCACGGCCATCTTCTCGCCGTCGGGAGGGTCCGTCGGCCTGGGATTCGCGATTCCGGCCTCGCTGGCCAAGCCGGTCGTCGACCAGCTCAAGGAATTCGGGCACACCAAGCGCGGCTGGCTCGGCGTGCGCATCCAGGCCGTGACCGACGAGATCGCCGCCAGCCTCGGCCTCAAGGAGCCGAAGGGCGCGTTGATCGCGAAAGTGAACGAAGGCGAGCCGGCGGCCACGGGCGGCATGCAGGCGGGCGACATCGTGCTGAGCTTCGACAATCAGGAGGTCTCGGATTTCCGCAAGTTGCAGCGCATCGTCGCCGAGACGCCGGTGGGCAAGAAAGTCAAGGTCACGGTTTGGCGAAACGAAAAGGAAGTGCCGATCGAGATCACGCTGGGCGAACTCGAGAAATACGAGGAAACAACCTCCGCCGAGCAGCAGAAGCAGGAAGGCGCAGCCGAGACCACGAAAGGCGTCGAGATGTTCGGCCTCAAATTGGCCGAGATCACGGCCGAGATTCGCGCCAAGTTCGACCTGCCCGGCGACGCGAAGGGCGTGATCATCACCGAGGTGGCGGCTACGAGCGACGCCGCGGAAAAGGGGCTTCGCGCCGGCGACGTGATCTACGAGGTGAACCAGGCCGACGTCGCGACGCCGGCCGAGGTGGAAGCCAACGTCGACAAGGCCAAGAAGGCCGGCCGCAAATGGGTGCTGCTCGGCGTCTCCCGCCAGGGCAATCTTCAGTTCGTGCCGCTCAAGGTCGGCGAAGGCTAGATTCGGGCCGCGCCGATCGCGGCCTCTTCTTGGCCGGGGCGTCCGCCTGCTCTTGGCCGGGGCGTCCGCCTGCGCGTTCTCGCGCAGGGAGTCCGTCAGCTCGCCTTGGCCGATAGGCGCGGCGGCACGGTGGCCGCGAAGCTCGGTCGCTTGGCCATCTTTTCCAGCCAGCGCGCGAGATCGGGGCAGGGCGCCATGAGATCGTTCCCGCCGGGAAAGGCGGGGATGTAGGAGGCGATGGGCGCCAGGTACAAATCGGCAAGCGTCAGTTTCGCGCCCGCAAGATATGCGTTTTCCGCCAGTTGCCGATCCAGCACCGCGAGGTCGCGGCGAATCCTGGGCATCGCCTCGCCGATCACCTTCTGATCGGGCGTGCCGCCCGGTCCCTTGGGGAATACATACTGCAGCACGAAGCTCCGGATGGCGTCGCGGTAGACGTAATCCGATACCGCGCTGACCCATTGATCCATGATGGCGCGGGCCCGCTTGTCCCTGGGTTGCAGCTTGGCGCCCGGGAACGCGGCGTCGACATAGCGCGTGATGGCGAGCGTCTCGAAGAGATGAATGTCCCCGTGCCGGAACGCCGGCATGGCCCCGAAGGGGTGCAGCGCCGTGCCTTCCGGCCTCGAGGCGGGCATCGGCTCGAAGGTGTAGGCGACGCCCTTTTCCATGAGGGCCATGCGCACGGTGCGGACATAGGTGCTCATCGGGTGGCCGTAGACGACGACGGTGTTTTCCGCGCTCACGAGCAATCCCTCCCTGAAAAAACCAGCGAACAAGAACTAAAAAACCAGCGAACAAGAACTTGTGCGCAGCCATTCCCGGCGCGCGCCGGAGTCTGTCGCACGAGACGGGCCATCCCTGCGACGCCTTCGACCGTGCAAGGCTAGCAACGCGGCGCCCGCCGTTCCATGGCCGCCCGGCGGTCGGAGCCCGAGCTCACGCGAATGTGATAGGTGCAGGTACGCGAATCCCCGATTTGTATGCCGTTGCCGGCCGGTTGTGGCGCGGGAGTCCCGGCCCACCCGGCCTCCGATCATGAACAGATCGTAACTTCGGCACCCGTCGTCGAGACGGCATAATGATCGGCACCGTGAGGCCGCCCTCGCCGGGGCAATCGCCGTTAGGGTTCGCCGATTGCCCGGGGGAAGCGGGGGCCTTTTTTGTGACTTGGCATTCTCGGCCTCGCTTTCGTACCCTGCCGATCCCCTGTCGCGAGTGTTCAGAGAGCCTGTGACCGCGCCGCTCCCGGGCAGCGCGGACCCACGACCGTTTTGGCCATGGAGGTTCATGTTGATTGATCGGAACAAAAAAGCAGCCGTTAATCCCTTCGTCGTATTCGTCGGCGCGGTCTTGATCGCGGGCGCCGGGGTGGGCGCGTGGTATCAAACCCGAAACGAACCGGCATCGTTCGGCATCGTGGCCCGGGCGCAGGCCGCGCCGAAGCCCGCCCCCGAATCCGCCCCCGCGGCGACTGCGAAAACCGCGCCGGAAGCAGCGCCTGCGGCCGAGGCGGGCGCGATCAAGATCCTGGGTTCCCAAGCCGCCATCGAAGAAGCCGAGAAGTTCAAGTTTTCCCCGGAGCACCCCTACCTGGTCATCGAGGGGCTCGTAAACAAACCCACGTTTTGGGGCTACATGCGCTACGGCATGTACTGCTTCCACTGCCACGGACCCGACGGCCTGGGCAGCTCCTATGCGCCGAGCCTGGTCCAGTCCCTGAACAGCATGCCCTACGAGGATTTCGTGCAGACGGTGATGAACGGGCGCAAGAACATCTCCACCTCGTCCAACAACGTGATGCCGGACTTCGGCGCCGACCCCAACGTCGTCAACTTCATCGACAACATCTACGCCTATCTGAAGGGGCGCTCGGACGGGAAAATCCCGCAGGGACGGCCCGATTATCTCGGCGAAAAGACGATCAACTGAACGGGCACCGACTGCGAGCCACGCCCCTCGGCTAACCATGCCGCTCGCGTTTCCGCGGGACGGCCCGACGCTTCGCTGGCGCCCGTTGGCCGCGGCGGGCGAGGGCGCTAGGCTCGGCCCAAGGCACCGATGCGGTTGGGCGCGCGGATTCTTGACGATGGAAGAAAACAGACCAAGACCGGCGGCGCCGCAAGGCAGTGCGCCGCTCTCCGCCTCAGGTGCGCCGGTGGTGGTGGTGGTGGCGGGCCCCACCGGCTGCGGCAAATCGGCGCTGGCGCTCAGGGTCGCCGAGGCCTTCCACGGCGTCGTCATCAACTCCGACAGCCAGCAGCTCTATCGCGAACTGCGCGTGCTGACCGCGCGCCCCGGCGAATCCGACTTGGCTCGGGCGCCTCACCGGCTCTACGGCGTGCTCTCGGCCCTCGAGCCGTGTTCGGCTGGGCGCTTCCGGGCGCTGGCGGAAGCGGAAATGCACGCCGCCCGGGCGCACGGCCGCATGCCCATCGTCGTGGGCGGAACCGGCATGTATCTCAAGGCGCTGACCGAGGGTTTGGCGCGCGTGCCGGAGATTCCCGAGGCGATCCGGGCCGAGGCCCGCGACAGGATGGCCGGCCTCGGTCCCGAGGAGTTTTGCGCCGAGCTTGCGCGGCTCGATCCCGTCATGGCGGCGCGGCTCGCGCCCGGCGACCGGCAGCGGCTCATGCGCGCCTACGAGGTGGTCCGCGCCACGGGGCGCTCGCTCGCCGCATATCAAGAGGAAGAGCGGGCGACCCGCACGCCGGCACGCGGCGGCACGCTCGAAGGAACGTCGGGTGGCGAGCAGCGCCCCGGCGGGACGCGATTCGTGACGATCGTGCTCGATCCGCCTCGGGCCGAGCTCTATGCCGCATGCGAGCGCCGGTTCGACGCCATGATGGCCGCCGGCGCCCTGGACGAGGCCCGCCACATCGCCGAACTCGGGCTTCCCGAGACCTGCCCGGTGATGAAAGCCGTCGGCGTGCGCGAGCTGCTCGCCCACCTGAGGGGCGAGCTGACCCTGGAACAGGCGGTGGCTAAGGCCAAGCAGGCGACCCGCAATTACGCCAAGCGCCAGGCCACCTGGTTCCGGCACCAGGCCAGGGGAGCCATGGTATTCCACGAGCAATTTTCGGAAAGTCTGGAGGCAAAAATCTTTTCATTTATTCGCAAAGTCCTGTTGACCCCCGGCGGTTCCCTGTCTAGCTTGCGCTGAAACTGGGGGCTGAAACTGGCGGCGGCCTGGCGCGCAAGCGGCGGGACCGTGTTCTTTATCCCTCGACCGAGCGCAAGGCGCCGGCTTGGCGATCCCGGGTAGCGGGCGCTCGTGGTGAATCCGCGTGGCGAACCGGGCAGTCCTGAGGACCAGGCGCGGGATGCGAGGGCTCGAAATTTGGTGGAGAAGATGACCGAGACCCAGATGACGGGAGCCGAAATGGTGATCAAGGCGCTCTTGGATCAGGGCGCCAATCTCGTCTTCGGCTACCCGGGCGGCGCCGTGCTGCCCATCTACGACGCCCTGTTCAAGCAGAACGAGCTCCGGCACATCCTGGTGCGCCACGAGCAGGGCGCCGTGCATGCCGCCGAGGGATTCGCCCGCTCCACGGGGAAGGTGGGGTTGGTGCTGGTCACTTCGGGGCCCGGTGCCACCAACATCGTGACGGGCTTGACCGATGCGATGATGGACTCGACCCCGCTGGTGTGCCTGACGGGCCAGGTGCCGACCCATCTCATCGGCAACGACGCCTTTCAAGAGGCCGACACGGTGGGGATCACGCGCCCCTGCACCAAGCACAGCTATCTGGTGAAGCGGATCGAGGATCTCTCGCGGGTGATCCACGAGGCCTTCTATGTGGCGCGCACCGGGCGTCCCGGCCCGGTGGTGGTGGACCTGCCCAAGGACATCCTGATGGCGACCGGCCCCTACAAGCCCAAGAGCGACGGCCACAAGAGCTACAAGCCGCGGGTGAAGGGCGACGCGAGGCGGATCGACGAGGCCGCAGGGCTGATGGCCGATGCCAAGCGCCCGATCTTTTATGCCGGGGGCGGCGTGGTCAATTCCGGCCCCAAGGCCTCGAAACTGCTGACCGAGCTCGTGCACGGGACCGGATTTCCCTGCACCAACACGCTGATGGGGCTGGGGAGCTTTCCCGCCAGCGACCGGCAGTTCCTCGGCATGCTGGGGATGCACGGCACCTACGAGGCCAATCTCGCCATGCACGACGCCGACCTCATCATCGCGGTCGGCGCGCGTTTCGACGACCGGGTGACGGGGAAGCTCTCCCACTTCTCGCCCAATTCGAAACGCATCCACATCGACATCGACCCGTCCTCGATCAACAAGACGGTGCGGGCCGACGTGCCCATCGTGGGCGACGTGGCCAACGTGCTCGAGGATCTGACCGCCGCCTTCGCGGCCAAGAACAGAAGGCCCGACAGCGCCGCCCTGGCCGCGTGGTGGAAGAAGATCGAGGGCTGGCGGGCGCGCCAGTGCCTGCGCTATTCCCAGACCGGCGACGTGATCAAGCCGCAATACGCGATCGAGCGGCTTTACGAGCTGACCAAGGACCGCGAACCCTTCATCACCACCGAGGTGGGGCAGCACCAGATGTGGGCGGCCCAATACATCAAGTTCGAGAAGCCCAACCATTGGATTACCTCGGGCGGGCTGGGCACCATGGGATATGGATTCCCGGCCGCCATCGGCGCGCAATTGGCGCATCCCGAGGCGCTTTGCATCGACGTGGCGGGCGAGGCCTCGTTCCTGATGAACATCCAGGAGCTCTGCACGGCCGTGCAATACCGGCTGCCGGTCAAGGTGTTCATCGTCAACAACAAGTACATGGGCATGGTCCGCCAGTGGCAGGAGCTTATGCACGGCAGCCGCTACTCGGAATCCTACATGGATTCGCTGCCCGATTTCGTGAAGCTGGCGGAGGCCTTCGGCGCCGTGGGCTTGCGCGCCGAGAAGCCGTCCGAGGTGGACGACATCATCCGCGAGATGATCGCCGTCAAACGCCCGGTGGTGGCGGACATCGTGGTGGACCCGATGGAAAACTGCTTCCCTATGATTCCCTCCGGCGCGCCGCATAACGAAATGCTGCTCGGTCCCCACGACAAGGCCGAGCAGCGGGTCTCGGAAGAGGGAATGGTGCTGGTCTAGGCGCGCCGCCCCGGGGCCCGTGGCCGCGGCGGCTTTTCGGAACATGCGATGAGCGAAGAACGGACGGAAAAACACATCATCGCCGTCTTGGTGGACAACGAGCCGGGCGTGCTGGCGCGCGTGATCGGCCTGTTTTCCGGGCGCGGCTACAACATCGAGAGCCTGACGGTGGCCGAGGTGGATCCGCAGGAGAATCTCTCCCGCATCACCATCGTGACCTCTGGCACGCCGATGGTGATCGAGCAGATCAAGGCGCAGCTGGGCCGGATCGTGTCGGTCCACAAGGTGTCGGACCTGACCGAGGAGGGCCCGTTCGTGGAACGCGAGCTGGCGCTCATCAAGGTGGCGGGCGCGGGCGAAAAGCGGGTCGAGGCGCTGCGCATCGCCGACGTGTTCCGCGCCCGGGTGGTGGACTCGACGACCGAGTCCTTCGTGTTCGAGATGACGGGCTCGACCGAGAAGCTCGACGCCTTCATCAATCTCATGCAGCCGCTGGGCCTGGTCGACGCTTGCCGCACCGGCGTCGTGGCTATTGCGCGGGGCATCAAGCCCCTGTAGGTATCGGGTCCGGTTTTTTTAGGGCCTCGGCCGCGAGTCCGGTGGCGGATCGGGGACACGGAAGGGGACGACCATGCGCGTTTATTACGATCGAGATGCCGACGTCGGCCTGGTCAAGGGCAAGAAGGTGGCCATCATCGGCTACGGCAGCCAGGGCCACGCCCACGCCAACAATCTCAAGGATTCGGGCGTCGCGGACGTGGTCGTGGGCCTCAGGGCCGGCTCGGGAAGCGCCCCCAAGGCCAAGGCCGCCGGGTTCCAGGTGATGAGTCCGGCCGAAAGCGCGAAGGCCGCCGATATCGTCATGGTGCTGGCCCCCGACGAGCTCCAGGCCGACCTCTACCGGGACGAGCTGGCGCCCAATCTGAGGAAGGGGGCGGCGCTGGCCTTTGCCCACGGATTCGCCATCCATTTCCGCCTGATCGAGCCCCGGCCCGACCTCGACGTGTTCATGGTCGCCCCCAAGGGGCCGGGTCACACGGTCCGGGCCCAGTACCAGGCGGGCGGCGGCGTTCCCTGCCTGTTGGCCGTGGGCCAGGACGCCTCGGGCAACGCCCACGACGTGGGCCTGTCCTATGCCTCGGCCATCGGCGGCGGGCGGGCCGGCATCATCGAGACCACCTTCCGCGAGGAATGCGAGACCGATCTGTTCGGCGAGCAGACGGTGCTGTGCGGGGGGCTGACCTCGCTCATCTTGGCCGGGTACGAGACCCTGGTGGAGGCCGGCTATGCCCCGGAAATGGCCGATTTCGAGTGCCTGCACGAGGTCAAACTGATCGTCGATCTGATCTACGAGGGCGGCATCGCCAACATGCGCTATTCGATCTCGAACACCGCCGAATACGGCGATCTGACCCGCGGCCCGCGCATCATCACCGAGGAGACGAAGAAGGAGATGAAGCGGGTGCTGGACGAGATCCAGACCGGCCGCTTCGCCCGCGAATGGGTGATGGAGAACAAGACCGGCCAGGTCAGCTTCAAGGCCATGCGCAGAAGGGCGGCCGAGCACCCCATCGAGGCGGTGGGCGAGAAGCTCCGCGCCATGATGCCCTGGATCACCCAGCGCCGCCTTGTGGACAAAACCAAGAACTGATCCCACATAAGGTTTGGCGAAGCGCCGTCCGGGCCAAGCGGTCCGGGCGGCCTTTTTGCGGGAAAACCGCGGACTTTCAGGCGCTTCCCGCCGCTTAGCGGCGGGACAAAAGCGTTGCGGGCCGGCCCCAAAACACAGTAAATGATAGCCCTTGAGTCCGCCGGCGGGGAAAAGCACGCGAAAACGCCCACTTGGCCTTGGGTTTTCACCCATTGTTAAGGCCCGGGCGGTATGGTTAAGGATAGGAATTTCCAGGGTTTACGGGGCCGCGTGACGCGGTCGCCAAGAGCGATGAGCAACGGTGCAGGAAAATCGACGGCGTTTTGGGCCTCCCGCCCCGCAGGGCAGGACGATTCGCGCCACGATGTCCGGCGTTTGGGCTTCGCTCCACTTTGCGGCGAGACGATTCGACTTAGCCGCCCCTGACTCCGAGCGCGCGAGGGATTTGCGCGGGCGGCGATCAGGGGTGACGTGACTTTGAATCGGATCTCTCGCGCGCAAAGGAATGCTGAATCATGAGCACGAATACCGACAAGAACCGGGTCATCATCTTCGACACCACGTTGCGCGACGGGGAGCAATCTCCCGGCGCGTCGATGACGTTGGATGAAAAGCTGCGCATCGCGTCCATCCTCGATCAGATGGGCGTCGATGTCATCGAGGCCGGATTCCCGATTTCGTCGCCCGGCGATTTCGAGGCCGTCCACGGCGTCGCCAAGGCGGTCAAGTCCTCCATCGTATGCGGATTGGCCCGTGCGGTCGTCAAGGACATCGAGCGCGCGGCCGACGCGCTGGCCCCGGCTGCGCGCCGGCGCATCCATACCTTCATCGCCACCAGCCCGCTGCACATGCAGTACAAGCTCAAGATGGGGCCGAATTCGGTGCTGGAGGCGATCCACGATTCCGTGACCTTCGCCCGCCGCTTCACCGACGACGTGGAATGGAGCGCGGAAGACGCGTCGCGCAGCGACCACGATTTTCTGTGCCGTTGCCTCGAGACCGCGATCGCCGCGGGAGCCACCACCGTCAATATCCCCGACACGGTGGGCTATGCCATTCCCGACGAGTTCGGCGCCTTGATCGCGATGCTGGTCCGGCGCGTGCCCAACATCGACCGGGCCGTGATTTCGGTCCATTGCCACAACGATCTGGGGCTTGCGGTGGCCAATTCGCTGGCCGCGGTCAGGGCCGGCGCCAGGCAGGTTGAATGCACGGTCAACGGCCTGGGCGAGCGCGCCGGCAACGCGGCCATGGAAGAGATCGTGATGGCGCTCAAGACCCGCCACGATCACATGCCGTATACGACCGGCATCAAGACCGAAATGATCACGCGGGCCTCGCACCTGGTCTCCACCGTCACCGGCTTCCTGGTGCAGCCCAACAAGGCGATCGTGGGGGCCAATGCCTTTGCCCACGAATCGGGCATCCACCAGGACGGCATGCTGAAGCACGCCGCCACCTACGAGATCATGACTCCGGAATCGGTCGGGCTCACCAAGTCCAAGCTGGTGCTGGGCAAGCTGTCGGGCCGCCATGCCTTCGGCGAAAAGCTGAAAGAGCTGGGCTACAGCCTGAGCCCGGAGTCCGCCGAGGACGCGTTCCAGCGCTTCAAGTCCCTGGCCGACAAGAAGAAGGATCTGTTCGACGAGGACATCATGGCTCTCGTCGACGACGAGGTGGTGCGTGACAACGCCCGCATCCGGTTCGTGTCGCTGGCCGTCCAGTGCGGGTCCGAAGGGCCGCAGCGGGCGGAGTTGACGCTCGAGATCGACGGCGAGTGCAAGTCGACGACCGCGACCGGAAAGGGTCCGGTGGACGCCACCTTCAACGCCATCAAGCGGCTGTTCCCGCACGAAGTGAACCTGCAGCTCTATCAGGTCCACGCTGTCACCGAGGGGACCGACGCCCAGGCCGAGGTCACCGTCCGGCTCGAAGAGAACGGGCGCACCGTGAACGGCCAGGGCGCCGACATCGACACCATGGTCGGTTCCGCCCGGGCCTACGTGAACGCATTGAACAAGCTGCTGCTCAAACGCCAGAAGACGGCGCCGGCCGCGCTCTCCGCATGACGCGACCCGGCTTTCCCTCCAAGGCTCCCCCAACGCCCGCATGCGATGCCGGATGCGGATCGGTTTTCCGTTCCCGGCATCGCACCGCGCCCCCAACGAACAAGAGGTAAGCCTATATGTTCTCGAGACTCCTCGGCATGCTGTCGGCCGACATGGCGATCGACCTCGGCACCGCCAACACGCTGGTCTACGTCAAGGGGCGCGGCATCGTTCTGAACGAGCCCTCGGTGGTGGCCATCACCGACATCAAGGGCAAGAAGCAGGTGCTCGCGGTCGGCGACGAGGCCAAGATGATGCTGGGCCGCACCCCGGGCAACATCCAGGCCATCCGCCCGCTTCGCGACGGCGTGATCGCCGATTTCGAAGTCGCCGAGGAAATGATCAAGCACTTCATCCGCAAGGTGCACAACCGCCGCACCTTCGCCAGCCCGCAGGTCATCGTGTGCGTGCCCTCGGGCTCGACCGCGGTGGAGCGGCGCGCCATCGTCGAATCGGCCGAGGCCGCCGGGTCGCGGCGCGTGTTCCTGATCGAAGAGCCGATGGCGGCCGCGATCGGCGCCGGTCTTCCGGTGACTGAGCCCACGGGCTCGATGGTCGTCGACGTGGGCGGCGGCACCACCGAGGTGGCGGTGCTCTCGCTGGGCGGCATCGTCTATTCCCGGTCGGTGCGCGTGGGCGGCGACAAGATGGACGAGGCCATCATCGCCTATATCCGCCGCCACCATAATCTGCTGGTCGGCGAATCGAGCGCAGAGCGCATCAAGAAGGAGATCGGCACCGCCTGCCCGCCCGAGGACGGGGAGGGACGGGTGATGGAGATCAAGGGCCGCGACCTGATGAACGGCGTGCCCAAGGAACTCATCATCAGCCAGCGCCAGATCGCCGAAAGCCTGGCCGAGCCGGTGGGCGCCATCATCGAGGCGGTCAAGGTCGCCCTCGAGCACACGGCGCCGGAACTGGCGGCCGACATCGTCGACAAGGGCATCGTCTTGACCGGCGGGGGCGCACTGCTCGGCAATCTCGATTACGTACTGCGTCACGCCACCGGCCTTCCGGTCTCGATCGCCGAAGACCCGCTGTCTTGCGTGGCGCTGGGCACCGGGCGTTGCCTGGAGCAGATGAAGACGCTGAAGAACGTCCTGATCTCGATGTACTGACGCGTAACGGTTGACCCGTCCGGCACGGGGCCGGACCGGACAAAGGGGGTAGGGTGAAACAGCGCAAGGGGTCGGATATCCGTCTGGTGACGCCGATCAAGGCGCTGGTGCAGCGATTCGCATTCCTGCTCCTGATCGCGGCCTCCTTCGCATTGATGATCCTGGGCAAGGCCGACGTGGTGCTTCTGGAGCGGCTTCGCACCACCACGACCGATGCCGTGGCGCCGATTCTCGACGCCCTGTCCCGGCCGGCGGCGACCGTCGCCTCGGCGATCGACCACATCAGGGGTCTCGCCAACATCCAGACCGAGAACACGCGGCTCAAGGAGGAGAACGACCGCCTGCTGCAATGGCAGCATGTCGCGCGCCGTCTCGATTCCGAGAACGCGGAGCTCAAGAAACTCCTGCATTACGCGCCGGGACCGGTGGTGAGCTTCGTCACCGCGCGGGTGATCGGGGATACGGGCGGCGCGTTCGTGCGCAGCCTGCTGATCTCGGCGGGTGCGCGCGACGGGGTCAGGAAGGGCCAGGCGGTGCTCACCGGCGACGGGCTGGTGGGGCGTGTCGCGCAGGTGGGCGAGCAGTCGGCCCGCATCCTTCTCATCACCGACTTGAACTCGCGCGTGCCCGTCATCCTCGAATCGAGCCGCGAGCGCGCGGTCTTGGCGGGCGACAACTCGGACCAGCCGCTTCTCATCCATCTCGCCGAAAACGTGCCGGTCAGCGTGGGCGAGCGGGTCACGACCTCCGGCCATGCCGCCGCGTTTCCGCCGGGGCTTCCCGTCGGGATCGTGTCGGAGGTCGGCGATTCCGGGATTCGTGTCTCGCCCTACGTGCCGTGGAGCCGTCTCGAATATGTGCGGGTGGTGGACTACGGCACCAACGGCATCTTGAATCCGAGCGACGCCCCCGCGGGCAAGGAGCGTTGAGGCCATGGAAGGGATGGTATGGCAGCGGCTCGAATCCCTGGCGCGCCGCCTGTCGCCGCTCTTGATCACCGTGCTGTTTTCGATGGCGAGCGTCATGCCGCTCCACATCCCGGGGCTGGCTCCCGTCGCTCCGGCGTTGTCGCTCATGGCGGTCTATTACTGGGCGATCTTCCGCCCCGATCTTTTGCCCGCACCCCTGGTATTCGTCGCCGGCGTGTTCCAGGGCGTGCTTTCGGGCCTGCCGCTCGGGGTCGAGGCGCTGGTGCTGGTGTCGGCGTTCGGCATCGTGTCGTCGCAACGGCGGTTCTTCCTCGGCAAGTCGTTCGTCGTCATGTGGTGGGGGTTCCTGCTGGTCGCCGCAGGCGCCCTCTCGGCCACCTGGGTGATGGTGTCGGCGCTGCGCGGCGCCGTCATCGATCCCTCGCCCGTGCTGTTGGAACTGGTGATGACGCTGGCGCTGTTTCCGTTCGTGACCTGGATTCTGGTGCGGGCCCAGCGCGGCCTGCTCCGGCAGATCTGATGAACCGCGATTATGTCCGCTACCGGTCGTTCACGCGCCGTGCGCTGCTCTTGGGCGCGAGTCAGGCGGTGCTGGCCTCCGCTTTGGCGGCGCGGCTCTATTACCTTCAGGTGCTGGAGTCCGACCGCTACAAGACCCTCGCCGACCAAAATCGGATCTCGATCCGCCTTCTGCCGCCGCCCCGCGGCGGCGTCGTGGACCGGAACGGGAAGCCGCTCGCCCTCAATCGGCAGAATTACCGTGTCATCATCGTCGCCGAACAGACGCCCGACGTGGAAAACACGCTCACCGCCCTGGGCCAAATCGTCGATCTCTCCGACTACGACCGCAAGCGGACGCTCAAAGAGATTTCCCGCAAGCGGCCGTTCTTCCCCGTCACCATCCGCGAGAACCTGAGTTGGGAGGAGGTGGCGCGGATCGAGGTCAACACCCCCGATCTGCCCGGCATCTCCATCGACGTGGGTCAGACCCGCGACTACCCGATGGGCGAGACCGCGGCCCACGTGCTGGGATACGTCGCCGCCGTGTCCGAGGAGGACCTTGCGGCCAACGACCCGTTGCTCGAGATTCCGGGGTTCCGCATCGGCAAGAGCGGCATCGAGAAGATCTACGACGTGGCCCTGCGCGGCAAGGCGGGCACCAGCGAGGTGGAGGTCAACGCCATCGGCCGCGTGATCCGCGAGCTGTCCCGCAACGAAGGCGAGGCCGGCGCCGAGATGCGCCTCGCGCTCGATCGCGACCTGCAGGACTTCGCGGTCAAGCGCTTCGGCGAGGAAAGCGGTTCGGCCGTGGTGCTGGACGTGACGACCGGCGCGGTGCTGGCCATGGTTTCGACCCCCGGTTTCGACCCCAACGCCTTCAGCCAGGGCCTGAGCCAGGACTACTGGCAGGAGCTGGTCACCAACCCGCGCGGACCGCTCAACAACAAGGCCATCGCCGGCCAGTATGCGCCGGGCTCGACCTTCAAGGTGATGGTGGCCTTGGCCGGCCTCGAGAACGGCATCATCACGCCCCAGCACCGCGTCTTCTGCTCCGGCTCCATCCAGCTCGGCGACAGCACGTTTCACTGCTGGAAGAAGGAGGGGCACGGCTCGCTCTCCCTTCCCGAAGGCATCATGAAATCCTGCGACGTGTTCTTTTATGACGTGGCGAAAAGGGTGGGCATCGACCGCATCGCCGAAATGGCGAGGAAGTTCGGCTTCGGAAAGGCGCTCGGCGTCGATTTGCCCGGAGAGCGGCCGGGCGTCATGCCGACCTCGCAGTGGAAGCTCGCCACCTTCGGGGTGCCCTGGCAGCAGGGCGAAACGCTGGTGGCCGGCATCGGCCAGGGCTATGTGCTGGCCACGCCCTTGCAGCTCGCGGTGATGGCGGCGCGAATCGCCAACGGCGGGCTGGCGGTCAGGCCGCATATGGCCCGCGACCTGGTGGACGGCGACGTCGTGCGGCCGCGGACCGGCCAGGAGTTCGGACCGTTCGGGGTGTCGCCGAAGAATCTCAAGGTGGTGGCGGACGCCATGGCCCAGGTGACCAACAACCCGCACGGAACCGCCTATGCGGCGCGGATCAGCGAGCCCGGCATGGAGATGGCGGGCAAGACCGGCACCGCCCAGGTGCGACGCATCACCAAGGCCGAGCGCCTGAGCGGCGTGCGCAAGAACGAGGATCTGCCGTGGGTGGAGCGCGACCACGCCCTGTTCGTAGCCTTCGCGCCGGTGTCCGAGCCCAGATACGCCTGCGCCGTGGTGGTGGAGCACGGCGGCGGCGGCTCCAAGGTGGCCGCGCCCATCGCCCGCGACATCCTGCTCGAGCTCCAGCGCCGCGCCGCCGAAGGGCAGGTGGCCTCGGGCGGGAGGCCGTTCGATGCCGAGCGCATCTTCACCCCGGCCGCGACGCCCGCCGCCGGGCCGGATCTCCCGCGCGCGTCCGGGGGAGGCACCTGATGGCGCGGATCGCCGCGGACCAGGGGCCCATGCGCCTGTCGGAGAAGCTCCGCGAGGTGAACTGGCCGCTGATCGTCCTGCTCGGGCTCATCTCGTCGGTGGGGTTCGCCATGCTCTATTCGGCGGCGAACGGGAACCTCGATCCCTGGGCCTCGCGCCAGATGGTGCGGTTCGCGGCCGGCGTCGTGCTCATGCTCGGCGTCGCGCTGATCGATATCCGTCATCTGCTGCGCTACGCCTATCTCGCCTACCTGGCGACGCTCGGACTCCTGGTGGTGGTCGAAGTCGCGGGTGAGATCGGCATGGGGGCGCAACGCTGGATCGACGTCGGCTTCTTCCAGATCCAGCCCTCCGAGATCATGAAGATCACCCTGGTGCTGGCGCTGGCCCGCTATTTCCATACGCTGGCGCCGGAGGACGTGGTCCGGCCCCACTATCTGATCATCCCGCTCCTGATGGTGCTGGTGCCGGTGGGGCTGGTGTTGAAACAGCCCGATCTCGGAACCGCCTTGATCCTGCTCATCGTCGGCGGCGTGATGTTCTTCCTGGGCGGGGTCCGGGTGTGGAAGTTCGTGGTGGTGTTCCTGGGCGGGCTGGGCATGATCCCGATCGCGTGGCGGTTCCTGCGCGAGTACCAGAAGCGCCGGGTGCTGATCTTCCTCGACCCCGAATCCGATCCGCTGGGCTCCGGCTATCACATCATGCAGTCCAAGATCGCGCTCGGCTCGGGCGGCATGTTCGGCAAGGGCTTCCTGATGGGAACCCAGAGCCACCTCAATTTTCTGCCCGAGAAGCAGACCGACTTCATCTTCACCATGCTGGCGGAGGAATTCGGGCTGGCGGGCAGCCTGGCGCTGCTCAGCCTCTATCTCCTGGTGCTGGTTTACGGGCTTTCGATCGCGCTGCGCTGCCGCCACCAGTTCGGCCGCCTCTTGGCCATGGGGATCACGACCGGGTTCTTCCTGTCGGTGTTCGTCAACACGGCGATGGTGATGGGGCTGATCCCGGTCGTGGGCGCGCCGCTGCCGCTCATCTCCTACGGCGGATCGGCGATGATGACCATTCTCATGGGCTTCGGCCTGGTCATCTCGGCCTACATCCACCGCGACGCCAAGATCCCGCGGCGCCCGGGCATGCTGGACGGGTGAGGCGCGCCCGCAGCCAGGCGAATCAAGGGGAAGCGGTTATCGACAAAGGCCGCCCGAATTGCTATATGCCCGGTTCCGAGCGCAAGCTCCGGGCGCATAGCTCAGGTGGTAGAGCAGCTGACTCTTAATCAGCGGGTCGCAGGTTCGAGTCCTGCTGCGCCCACCAATGACAGCGGCGCGGATCATAGCGTTTAGACCTCGGATCGGCCGCAAATCGTCGCGTAACGGTTGATCAACTTTAACGGAGGCGGTCGTGGCGAAAGGGCAGAAGAAATCGGGCCGGGAAGCGAAGAAGCCCAAGAAAGCGGCTTCCGAGAAGCCGAAGCCGGGGGCGTCCCCCTTGTCCGGCGCAGCGGCGAAGACGTCGGCCTATTCGGCCGCGTATCCGAAGAAGAAGTAGG
>JBAVNO010000018.1:0-2892 GCA_049691095.1 Alphaproteobacteria bacterium
CCTCGATCAGCAGCCGCTCGCCGTAGGCCTTGCGCAGGTGCTCCGCCTCGATCACCAGGTCGCCCAGCCGGGGGCCGGGCGGGATGATGATCTGGACCTTGTCGGGCGCCTGGTCCTTGGCCTCGGCCAGCAGCGTCTCGTAGGCGCCCAGCCGCGCCTTGGCCTTGGCGTGGCGGCCGCGGGCGCTTTGGCGCACCCATTCCAATTCATGCTTCAACGTGCGCTGGCGGGCGCTCTCCTGCTTCTCCTCCTGCGCCAGGCGCTGCTCCTTCTGCTCGAGCCACGAGGAGTAATTGCCCTCGAAGGGAATGCCCTGGCCGCGGTCGAGCTCGAGAATCCAGCCCGCCACGTTGTCGAGGAAATAGCGGTCGTGGGTGACCGCCACCACCGTGCCCGGATAGTCGTGCAGGTGACGCTCCAGCCAGGCCACCGATTCGGCATCCAGATGGTTGGTGGGCTCGTCCAGGAGCAGCAGGTCGGGTTTCTGCAGCAGCAGGCGGCACAGCGCCACCCGGCGCTTCTCGCCGCCCGAAAGCTTGGTGACGTCGGCGTCCGCCGGCGGGCAGCGCAGGGCGTCCATGGCGATTTCGATGGTGCGCGAGAGGTCCCAGGCGTCGGCGGCGTCGATCTTCTCCTGAAGCTCCGCCTGCTCGGCCATCAGCGCATTCATCTCGCCGTCGGCGAGCTCCTCGGCGAACCTGGCGCTGATCGCCTCGAAGCGGTCCACCAGCGCCTTCAATTCGCCCAGGCCCTCCATCACGTTCTGGCCCACGTTTTTCTTGGGGTCGAGCTGGGGTTCCTGGGGCAGGAAGCCGACACGCGCGCCCTCGGCCGACCACGCCTCGCCTTGGAACTCCCGTTCCAGGCCGGCCATGATCTTCAACAGCGTCGACTTGCCGGAGCCGTTGAGGCCCAGCACCCCGATCTTGGCCCCGGGCAGGAAGGAGAGCCAGATGTCCTTCAAGACCTGCCGGCCCCCCGGATAGGTCTTGGACAACCCCTTCATCACGTAAATGTACTGGTAGGCCGCCATGAACGCTCCGCTGTCGGTGCGATGGGCCCGAATGTGCCGGGCCTGGGTGCCGGCCGCGGCCTGCGCGCCGCTCGGTCCCCGGCTTATATAGGGATTGAGGGCCGGGGACAAAGCCTGTTCGTGCACGCCGGAGCGCGGATGTCCGGGCTCACGCGCGGGGTGTTCGCATGTCGTGGACAGTCCGCGCACGGTCGAGAACCGGCCGGGTCGAGACTCCGCCGGCTCTAAAGGCCGGGATCGGGAAGCGGAGACGCTCAGGCGGCGTCGGCCGGCGTCGCCAAATCGACCGCGAGGAACGGGCGGGCGACGCCGTCCGGGCCCGTGATCCCGTTTCTCCCGGCGGCCTTGGCCGTGTACATGCGGCCGTCGGCGAGCTTCACCAGTTCCTGCCAATCGGCGGCCTTGTCGACGACCCGCTCGGCCAATCCGAGGCTCGCCGTCTGCGGCGCGCGGTCGGGGCGCCGGCCAAGGCCCAGTCGCGCCAGTCGTCCGATCGCCGTCATCGCGCCGTCGATGCCGGTGTTCGGCATCATCACCAGGAACTCCTCGCCGCCCCAGCGGATGGCCACGTCCTGACGGCGGAGCGTCTTGGCCAAACGCCGCGCGGCGGCATGGATGACCACGTCCCCCGCCTCGTGGCCGAAGCGGTCGTTGACGGACTTGAAACGGTCGAGGTCGATGAAGCACACGCAGAGCGACGCCCCGCTGCGCTCGGCCGACCGGAACTCCATCTCCAGGATCTCCTCGCCGAAGCGGCGGGTGAAGAATCCGGTGAGCGCGTCGCGCGCGGACTCCTCGGTGAAGGCGGCGAGAAAGTGCAGCTGACTCATGCCCGCGATCGCGGCCACCCCGGTCATCAGCATGAGGAGCCACAGGATTCCCAGCACCTCGCCGCCGTGCGGAACGGTGCTCGAAATCGCGCCGGCGTGGGGCGCGATATGGACCGCCTTGTCGAGGACCGCGATGGCGGTGCCGAACAGAGCGAGCAGCCCGCCGCCCAGCACCCCGTTCTCTTCGGCCGTCAGCGGAAACAGGCTGAGCCCGGCCATGACGATGAACGGAAGATGCAAGTACGCCGTGACGAGAAGCATCGGCGGCTCCGTCATCGGGAAATACAGGAACAGCAGCGTGCTGTAGACGAAGAAGAGGAAGGGCACCGCGAACAAGGCGCCGGCGGAGCGGAGCGACGCGCCGAGGCTTGCCGAATCGGACCGGCGCAGCGCGATCATGGCGAAGGCGGCGCCGGCCGCCATCCGCCCGAGCGCGAACAGCAGCCACAGAGTCCTCTCGAAGGCGAGGGCGTCGATGGCGATCCAGCCGACGGTCAGGAAGGCGAGGATGGCGGCGACGGCGCGCACCCGTTCGTTGATGACGGCGATTCGCGCCGCCGTGACGTTGGAGGCGTGCCACCGTGCGCTGACAACCGTGCCGAGACGTTCGCGGGTCGGGAGCGCGCTTAAGAGCCGCGCGGCGCCGCGGGCGAAAGGCCCGGGAAATTTGAAGCGCCCGGCCAGTCCCTGGCTAACGGTCATCGTAACCGCTTCGCGGGCGCGAATCGGCGAGCCGTCCCGTCATGGCTTTCTTGCCGGGTGGGGTGATGGGCGCGCTCATGGGAACCGGACCTGTTTACACGCGTCAGAATGACACCCGGGTTCCTTACGGATTGTTAATACTAAGACATTGTCCACGTGGGACTATGGGAGATGAATAAGGACTAGCTAATTAAAGGGCCGACCGACGCGCGCGTGCGGAAAGCGCAAGACCGGCCTGGCCCCGGGGCGCTTCGTCACCCATGGCGGTCTGCCGTCGGGTTGCGTGCTTGATCCGGCTTGTATTTGCCCTGGCGCTCCCCGTGGCGC
>JBAVNO010000019.1:0-10143 GCA_049691095.1 Alphaproteobacteria bacterium
GGCGGCCGCAGCGGGAGTCCTGCGCATGGGGTTCCTTCGGGTCGACGGCGAGCCGGCCGCGGCGCAGATATGGATCGTCAGCGGCGGGCACGCCACGATCTTCAAGCTGGTGTTCGTCGAAAAATTCCGGGACCTCAATGCCGGCACGGTCTTGACCCACGAGCTTCTGCGCCACGTCATCGAGGTCGATCAGGTTCTGGAAATCGATTACGGGCACGGCGACGACGAGTACAAGCAGCGATGGATGAGCCGACGGCGCGAACGGTGGGGCATCATGGCGTTCAACGCGCGCTCGTTCACGGGCTTGGCCGCGGGCCTGTGCAACATCGGCGGAAGCGCCGCCAAGCGGGCGCTGCGAGGCATCCGGAGTCGGATTCGAGGCCGGCCCGGGACGGCCGAAACCACTTGATGGGCGTCGCGGGAATTTGCGGAATCCGCGGCGGCGTCACTTCAGGGCGACGAGCTGGACGCCGAGGAGCGCCTCCACGGGCCGCCACCGGACCAGCAGGCGCCGCAGGGGAAACGGAAGCCGCGCCAGCAACGCTTCCGCGCCGCGCAGCAGCCAAAGCGGCACCCTGAAAAAGACTCCCTTCAGCACCGCGAACGCCTCGATGCGGCGGAATCCGACCGCGGTCATGAGCCGGGCCAGCTCGGCGTTCGTGTATTCCTTGAGATGGAAGCCTGCCGCCGTATCCTCGAAATAGGCCGACACGTCGTGGGGCCCGGTGAGGCGGTTCGGCGTGATGCAGACGTAGCGGCCGTCTTTTTTCAGCGCCGCGAAGACGTTCTCCATTTGCGCCCGCGCGTCGTCGGGATGGAGATGTTCGATGAGCTGGTTGCTGTACGCCACCGAGACGCTTTCGCCGGGCACGGGGACGGTCACCCCGTCGGAGAGGGCGAGGCGGAAGTTAGCCGGGGAGGCCGTTGTTCTTGCGATCTCCTCGGACACGTCGACGGCGACGACCCCCTTCACGTGGCGCGCGACCTCGTGCGACAGGGCGCAGTCGCCGGGACCGAGTTCCATGAAGGTCGAATCCGGTGAAAGGAAACGGCCGAGGAACCGCATTTGCCGGGCGACGGTCGCCCGCTGCGCCGCCGCGTCCTTCTTGCGCACCAGCTGGGGGTGGTCCGGGACGCGGCGATAGAGCTCGTCATAGAGCGAGCTGTAGAGGCGCTTTCTCTCTTCGCGCGGGGCGGTCTTCAGGGCCGTGGCGAGATCCCGCTCGATACGATAGTGCGCGCGGAGCCGTTCCGGGGTCCGTCGCTCGTCTTCAGGGATCGGCTTGGGCATGTTTGTTGTTCCCATCGGGGACGCAGGCTAAACTCTCGGGGCCAAAAACCGGACCGTCGCGCCCTTAACCATGAATCGCACGCGGTTCGGTCTTGATTGGATACGCCGCGTGTTCGACATGTTACCTCACCCTGACGGGACCTGCACGGGCGGCGACTTGCCCGCCACGGGCGCAACCGGAGCAGGCCGCCCGGTAAGGGCATGGAACGCAGTCAACGCGGACGATCGTCGATAAGTCCCGCAAATCAAGCATTGGGCCGAATTCGGGTGTCAGCCGGTCAGATGAGGGCAACGTGACGGGCAACGAGACTCGAATTGAGGCCGCCGGTCTCGGGCCTGTGGCAAGGGCCGACTTGATGTCATGGCGATGGCTGGGCGTCATCTACGTTCTTGCGGTCGCGCTGCGCCTTTATTCCTTCGGCGGCATCGCCGGGGCAGACGACGTCAGCATCGCCGGGATCGCGCTCGATACGATCGAATCGGGCTTCAAACTCCCCAATAGCCATTACGCGCTCAGGATCGCGCTGACGCTGCCGTTGGCGGGCGTTTTCTCGGTCTTCGGCGTGGGCGACTGGCAGTTCGCGCTCCTTCCCTTCGTGTCCAATCTTGCGGGAATCGGGTTGGCCTTCGCCATCGGGCGAAGGCTTTGCGGCGACGCCGCGGGGCTGCTCGCCGCGCTGCTCTTGGCCCTCTTCCCCCTCAACGTCGTCTTTGCGACCCAGCTCTTTCCGGACGGGCCGTTGGGCGTTGCCGTCGCCGCGTCGTTCTACCTTGCGTTGCGCATCAAGGACTCGGATCATCCCTATGCCTGGGCGGCGGCTTCGGGGCTTATGTGGGGGCTCGCCTATTTCATCAAGATCGAGGCGATCTTCGTGGGCGCCGTGTATCTGGCCATGGCCGCGTGGGACAGACGGAATTGGCGCCCGGTTTTCCTCGTGATCCTGGTCTTCGGCGCGGTCGTCGCGGCCGAGAACCTCATCTACCTGCTGCGAACCGGAATATGGCTCTACCAGATCCATGTCATTCGCGGCATCAAGGGGGTGTTGTCCACGGAATACGCGGGCGGACAGCTCTGGGTGTTCCCGAAGTCATGGTTCGTCACGTTCTACGATTTCGGCCTCTATTACTATTTCCTGGCGGCGGCCGCGGTTTGGACCGTGGCGACGCGGCAGCGCCGGCTCTATCTGCCGCTGGTGTGGGTCGGCATCTATCTTCTCTGGCTCCAGTTCGGGGCCAACCCGTTTTCGGCGCATTACTCACCGAAGAGCCACCTCGACCGCTACTGCGACATGGTTTCCATCCCGGTGGCGATTCTCGTCGCGGGGCTCCTTGTCCGCTTGGCGGCGCGAAGCCGGCTCGCGGCGTATGGATTGGCCCTGGGCGCGATCGCGGCGTCGGCCCTGTTCTTCATCGTCTTCAACACCCTCAGCCTGGAGCGCCAACAGGCTACCAAACGGGGCGTCGAATATGCGCTCGCCCACGACATGATGCCGCTCTATCTCGACGCCACGAGCTACGACATTGCGGCCGTGATGCTGTGGTCGAATCCTGCCCGCGAGCGCATCTATTCCATCCAGCACCACGACTTCGCGACCGGGGCGACGGAGGTTCTCGATCCCGGATCCCTTCGCGGCTATCTCCTCCTGAATCGGGACTTCATGGCTTTCAAGGCCCACCGGTACTTCGTCGAGGGATTCGACATCGCGGCCCTGAAGGCCAAGTTTCCGGTGGCGTACAGCGTCGACAATCCCGGCCGCGCTCTCGCCTATGACGAGGCGCGCTTCATGCACTGGGTCGCCTCCTTCGTTCCGGTCGCGGCACTCCGCGACCAGGTCCAGGAGTCGACCGAGGCTCTCCTGGCCCCGGAGGACGTACTGATCTTCCGTCTCGCGCCCCCTTCGTCTCGATAAACGCGATTTTTACGCTTGGCCGTACTTAATGATCGTCCCCGCCGCCGGTTTCCGTCCGGCCCGGATCGTCGGGCGGGTCGGAGAGTGGAGAAAGACCGGCAAAGGGGGGCTGGCCAAGCCGGCCTATACCGGCGAAAATCCAGTGCTATCGGCCCGGGCCCGGCCGGGGGCGAGGGGATATGAAGCTGATCGTCCAAATCCCGTGCTTTAACGAGGAGCATTCGCTGCCCCGTACCGTGGCCGATATTCCGCGGCGCATGGCGGGCGTGGACGCGGTCGAGATCCTGGTCATCGACGACGGCTCGACGGACCGCACCAGCGAGGTCGCCCGCGGCCTCGGCGTCGACCACATCGTTCGCCACACCGTCAATCGCGGGCTCGCCCGGGCGTTTCGCACCGGGCTCGATGCGTGTCTTTCCCTGGGGGCCGACATCATCGTCAACACCGATGCCGACAACCAGTATGCCGGCCACGAGATCCCCAACCTGATCCGCCCCATTCTCGAGGGCCGCGCCGACATCGTGGTCGGCGACCGGCAGACCCAGACGGTCGCGCATTTCTCGCCGCTGAAACGGCGGCTGCAGAGGCTGGGGAGTTTCGTCGTACGCCATCTTTCGGGCGTCAAGGTCCCCGACGCGGTCAGCGGCTTTCGCGCCATCTCGCGCCGCGCCGCCATGCGCATGAACATCGTCTCGGGCTTCAGCTACACGATCGAGATGCTGATCCAGGCCGGGCGCGAACGGCTGGCGATCGACTCGGTCCCGATCGAGATCAACAAGACCATGCGCGCCTCGCGCCTGTTCAAGAGCGTCCCGCAGTTCATCACGCGCTCCGTCAGCACGATGATCCGGGCCTACGCAATGTACTATCCGCTGCGGGTGTTCTTCTTCATCGGCCTCGGTCTCGTGGTCATCGGCCTCGTGCCGGTGTTGCGGTTCGTCTATTTCTACGGCATCGGCCAGGGGGAAGGGCACCTCCAATCCTTGATCCTGGGCGGGGCGCTGCTGGTGATCGGTTTCGTCACCTTCCTGATCGGGCTGGTGGCCGATCTGATCGGCTTCAACCGCCAGCTTCTCGAGATGACATTGGAGAAGGTGCGGAGGATCGAGCTGGATGAGGGCCGCGGCGGCAAGCCCGCACGATCCGATCACAACGATATGACCGGCCCCGTTCGCCGGTCTTCCCCGTAGCCCTTGATCGGATCGGCACGGGGCGCGAATCGCGATGCGCGCGACACACATAGCCAGCAAGTCCGCGCCGGTGCGCCGGCCCTTCCGATCCGACCGCGATGCCGAGCCCGCCCTCGCCGCCTGACGGTGCCGGGCCCGCGACCATGGAGGAGCCGCCGGTTCGCTGGCCGGAGGTCAGGGGCGTGCGCCGCGTCGTGTTCATAGGTCCGGTGCCGCCGTTCCGGGGCGGCATCGCGCAGCACAGCGCCATGCTGTGCCGCGAGCTGGCCCGCCGGTGCGACCTGCTCGTGATCTCGTTCTCCCGCCAATATCCGCTATGGCTGTTCCCGGGCGAGAGCGACCGCGATCCGACGCAGGCGCCTTTCGCCGCCGCCGATACGCGATTCCTCATCGATTCGCTCAATCCCATGACGTGGCGGAAGGCGGCGGCGGCGATCCGGGACCACGGCGCCGATCTCGTCATCCTGCCCTGGTGGACCGTGTTCTGGGCGCCGTGCTTCGCCTATCTCGCGAGACGGTGCCGCAAGGCCGGCATTCCGGTGCGGTTGCTGTGCCACAACGTGGTGGACCACGAGGCCGCGGCCTGGAAATCGCTGCTGTCCCGCGCCGTTCTGAGCCAGGCCTCGTCTTTCCTGGTCCACACGCGCAACGACGAGCGCCGGCTGAAGGCGCTGTTTCCGGGAGTGCCCGTCATCGTTCATCCCCACCCGGTCTACAGCCAGTTCCCGCCGCCCGCAGCAGGTCTTCCCCGCCGCGCCGGCTTCGAGCTCCTGTTCTTCGGCCTGGTGCGCCCATACAAGGGGCTCGATATCCTGATCGAGGCGATGGGGCGGCTGGCGGATCGCGACGTGCACCTGACCGTGGTGGGCGAATTCTGGTCCGGCCGCGCGGAGGCCGAGGCCCGGATCCGCGCGCTCGGATTGGAGGACCGGGTTGAGCTGGTTCCCCGCTACGTCACCGACCAGGAGGCGGCCGCCTATTTCGCCCGGGCCGATGCCGTGGTGCTTCCCTACCGGAGCGCCACGGGCAGCGGCGTGGTTTCGCTCGCCTACCGCTACGACAAGCCGGTCATCGTGACGCGGGTCGGCGGGCTTCCCGACGCGGTGGAGGAGGGCGAAACGGGCCTTATCGTGCCCCCGGAGTCGCCCGCGGCGCTGGCCGAGGCAATCTCACGAATGACCTCGGAACGCGCCGCCGCCATGGCCCCGGCCATCGGGCGATTGAAGGCGACGATGACGTGGGAGGCGCTCGCCGAGGCAAGTCTGCGGGCCGACGGCGCCGGTACGCCGCGCGGCTCGTGATCGCGGCGGTTGTGCCGCTTCCTTGGGCCGGGACGATGCCGTGCCGTGATCGGGAGTAACGGGTTGCCCGGGTTCGTCAACCGCATTTCGCGGTTTACACGGCGCGGGCCGAGGCCGAAAATTGTCCGACGTACGAGCCGCACCGCCCAAATCCAAGAAATATGTGAAGTAACAGAGCCGTCAGGGAACGAGAGGAACGGATGACATGCCGGCCGACGTCCTAAGGTTGTTACGCGAACACCCGCCATTCATACACGTGACCGGATCGGGCGAGCGCCTGACGTGGAGCCTGTCGCGGGAGATACTGGAATTCCTCGACCGCGAGGTGCGGGACGGGATGTCCACGCTGGAAACCGGGGCCGGGGCCAGCACGATCGTGTTCGCCGCGAAAGGCGCCTTGCATCGCTGCATCGTTCCCGACCAAAAGCAGGTGGACCGCATCAAGTCCTATTGCTCCGAACACGGAATAGCCGTGGGCAACGTGGATTTCGTCATCGACCGGTCGGAGCGCGCGCTGCCCAAGCTCGTGGAGCACAAATACGACCTCGTGTTGATAGACGGCGGACACGCTTTCCCGGTACCGTTCATCGACTTCGCGTACACGTCGGATCGTTTGGCCGTCGGAGGCGTGCTCATCGTCGACGACACGCAGATTTGGACCGGCGATGCGCTGTACCGGTTCCTGAGACGGCAGCCCGGCTGGGCTCCAATCAAATTGACGCCGCGCACCGCAATTTTTCGGAAAACGGCCGAGCAGAGCCTGGAGGACGACTGGCTGTCGCAGCCCTTCATCGTGTCGGCCAGCCGGCCGTTGATGATCCGCATGTATGCGCTCGAATTCGCGAGGCTGGTCGTCAAAGGCGAATTTGCACGTGCGTTGCGCGGTACGAAAAAAATCCTCGGTCAAGCGCTCAAATAAGCCCGACGCTCGAATCGATTGGCCGGACCGAAGAGCCATACCGTCGCACGGATGAACGCGGATTTTCCGAAAAGGCAGCGGCGGCCCGTGAGCAACAACGCAATACGCGGCCGGTTCACGCATTTCCGGCGAACGTGGACACGGTCGCCGGCATTCCCGGCGATTCGGGCCGTCGGACATTCGAGGGCCGCAAGATACGCGCGAAACGCGGACGGAGATTGCGCTTGAAGATCCTGTTTCTGTCGCCCTTCGATCGCGCCCTCCACAAGGGCGGTGGCGCAGCCTATAGCCAGAGTCTCGTGGACATGCTGGGACGCCCGCCGCTCGGCGCCGAGGTGGACGAGCTGTGGCCGAATCGGCTCACCGGCGGGGTTCGCGGGCTTCGTCGGCGCCTCCTTCAATTCTTCAGTGTGGCGGGCTCGCTCGTTTCCGCCCTGCCGGCTAAGGCGCTGTTCCTCTATTCGCGGAAGTTCGTGCCCATGATCCACGAGGCGTTGGCGCGGACGAACTATGATATGATCATCATCAACGGCGGCGACCTGCTCTGGGTGCTCGAGGCCATCCCATCGCAATTGCCGGTCATTCTTCTCGCCCACAACATCGAGTCGAAGCTGTACCGGTCGCAGATCAATAGCCTGCGCGTACCCCGCATCGCGAAGAGTCTGATGTTGCGCGATTGCCGCAAATTGGAGCGATACGAAAACACCGGGCTTCGCAAGGTGCGTCACGTGGTCTCCATATCGAACGATGACGCCGACTATGTGCGGGCCTTGAACCCCGGTGCGCACGTCCTGCGCGTGCCGCCGACGTTCCTCTACCCGCCGGCCGAACGGAAAATCCGGCGGGCCGAGAAGGACGGCCTCTTGGAGGTCGGCATGCTGGCGAAATACGGCTGGTGGCCCAATCGCGAAGGAGCGCGGTGGTTTCTGGACGAAGTGTTCCCGCACGTGCGGCCGAAAATCCGGCTTCATCTTTTCGGTCAGGAGAGCGAACGGTTCGATATCGGGGACCCGCATATCCGGGTCCACGGTTTTGTGCCCGATATCAGGGACGTCTGGCCGATATGCGACTTCACGATTTGTCCGATGTTCTCCGGCGGCGGGGTCAACGTGAAATTCGCCGAATCGCTGTATAACGGCGTGCCCGTCCTCGCAACGGCCTTTTCGGCAAGGGGCCTCGATATTCCCCCGGATCCCTCGGTCGTCTTGCTGAATCGCGCCCGGGACTGGATCGAATTCCTTCTCTCGCCGGCCGCTGCGGCGCTCGCGGCGCGGACCGTTCCCGGGCATATTGGCCAAATGTTCACGCTTGGATCGCATCTTGGCCGCGTGCACGAATTCGTGAGGGCCGCCGCCGAACGGCCGGCGCGGGAAACACAGGCCCGCCCAGTCTGAACGGTGGCGGTCGTCCGGAAAAATCTTGCGCTATCGTCCCGCCCGATTTCTATACGTGCGAAAGGCGGACAGCAAACGTTCGCGGGTGTTGCCGAATGCCTCGCCCTGTTCGAACGTGCCTGATGTGAGTCGGCAATCGTGCAGCCGGTCGTGTACATCCTGATTCTGAACTGGAACGGCTGGGGCGACACGCTCGAATGCCTCGAATCCGTATTCCGTCTCGACTACCCGAATTTTCGCGTCATCGTTTGTGATAATGCGTCGAGCGACGAATCGCTCTCTCATATCAAGGCCTGGGCGGAGGGACGACTCGACGTCGCCAAGGAACGAGGCGGGCTGTTGAGAGATTTGTCATATCCGCCCGTGGCCAAACCGATTCCCTATGTCGAGTACGATCGCGCGACCGCCGAGGCGGGAGGACGTACCGCCGACGGCGACGCGAGACTCGTGCTCATCCGGACGGGGGCCAATCTCGGCTACGGGGCCGGCAACAACGTCGGCCTCCGGTACGCCCTCGCACGAGGCGATTTTCAATACGTCTGGCTTCTCAATAACGACACCGTGGTCAAGGCCGGCGCATTGGGCGCCATGGTGGAGCAGTGCCGGCGCGTTCCGGCCGCGGGCATGTGCGGGTCGGTCATCTATTTGTTCGATGAACCGGACAAAATCAGCTGTGTCGGCGGCGGATCGTTGCAGGGATGGCTCAAGGCGACACGGTCGTTGACGGACTTTGCCGCTGCGAACGAATCGTTCGCGTCGGCGGACGGCTCGCGCGCCCCCGTCTACGTAACCGGCGCTTCCCTCCTGGTGCGGTCGGACGTGTTGAGGGACATCGGATTGGTGCCGGGGGGCTATTTCCTTTATTTCGAAGACACGGAATGGGCAATCTTGGCCCTGAGAAAGGGATACGCGTTGACCTATGCGCCGGACAGCGTCGTGTATCACAGGGTAAGCGCCTCCAGTGGCGGCGGTGGCACCCCGTTGCTCGATTACTACTATGCCCGCAACCGTCTTCTTTTTGCCGCCCGCATGTTCCCCCTGACCCTTCCCGCCGTTGCCGCCGTCTTGGCCCGCAACATCCTGGTAAGGTTGGTTAGAGGGGAGTGGAGGCGCCTTGGAATGGCGGTCAGGATGATGTTGGGGAGGCATTCGGGAAATGCTAGGTCCTAGGGGCTATGCGCCGCCGCCGGTGCGTCGCGGGGGCGCGGATGGGCAAGCATCAACCGATGTGTTCGGATGGGCCTGACGGAGCGCCGTCCGGTGGTCGCGCCGCCGACACCGATTCGATCGAGCGCGATGCCGGCATGCTATGCCTGTGGGGAGCGTGGGATCCCCCTGTACGACGGTTTGTGTGACCGAGTCTTCAATGCCCCGGGAAGTTGGAACAACAAGAAATGTCCCAACCCGGCGTGCGGGCTCCTATGGCTGGACCCGATGCCGGTCGAAGAGGACATCGGGAAGGCCTACGAGACCTATTACACGCACCAAGATCAGGACATGAGCGCGGTGGCGAGACTCGTGGCCGGCCTGGTCGAGCGGTTGCGGGCCGCTCGCTATGCCGCCGAGTTCGGCTATCCGGTGCGCACGTCGATACTGACGCGGGCGGCTTCCAAGCTCGCCGCTTCCCTCGTTCCCAGGTTCGCGGTGAACGCGGACTGTTCCATAATGTACGCGCCGTTTCGCCCCGGCGGGCGCATTCTGGAGGTCGGTGTCGGAAGCGGGCAGACGCTGAAGCGCCTTCAGGACCTGGGTTGGCTGGTGGAAGGCATCGACGTCGACGAAAAAGCCGTCGAAAACGCGAACAAGAAGGGGCTTTCCGTAAGCTGCGGCTCGCTGGGCGCGCAAAAGTACCCGGACCGGTGCTTTGACGCCGTCGCGATGAGTCACGTGATCGAGCATTTGCACGACGTGCGGGGGGTGCTCGCCGAATGCCGGAGGATCCTGTCGGCCGGCGGAAAGCTGGTCATGGTGACTCCGAATTCCGCCAGTTGGGGGCATCGGATGTGTCGAGACAACTGGATGCCCTTGGACCCGCCGCGCCATCTGCACCTATTCAATTCGGCGAACCTGGCGCGCCTGTGCCACGAGGCGGGGTTTAGGGACGTCAAGACATTCGCCACGATTCGGGGCGCGGACGG
>JBAVNO010000020.1:0-9243 GCA_049691095.1 Alphaproteobacteria bacterium
GGATGCCGAGGGCCGCACGATGGGCGAGACCCGGCTCGATTTCGTCCCCGGAGTGGCGGGCGCGGAAGCCACATTCGATCTTCCGACCGAGATCGCCAACGAGGTCGCGCGCATCGAGATCGCAGGCGAGGCGAGCGCCGGCGCAGTGGTCCTGTTGGACGACCGCTGGCGCCGCCGCGTCGTCGGGCTCGTGTCCGCGGCGCCCGGCGAAGCGGCCCGCCCGCTCTTGGGCGACCTCTATTACCTGGAAAAGGCGCTCGGCCCTTCGAGCGAGATTCGCTCGGGCACCGCGGCTGCTCTCGTGGCCAAGGGATTGTCGGCGCTGATCCTGGCCGACGTGGCCGCGATCGGCGAATCCGACCGCGCGGCGCTGGAGAAATGGGTGAGGCAGGGCGGCGTGCTGGTGCGCTTCGCCGGACCGAAACTGGCCCAGGCCGCCGAGTCGGCCGAGGGTGCCGAGCGCGATTCCCTGCTTCCGGTGCGCCTTAGGCGCGGTGGAAGGGCCTTGGGCGGCATGATGTCGTGGACGGCGCCGATGACGCTGGCGCCGTTCGACGAATCGAGCCCGTTCGCGGGGCTTTCGATTCCCTCCGACGTTCTGGTGCAGCGCCAGGTGCTGGCCGAGCCCACGCTCGATCTCGGCACCAAGACGTGGGCCAGCCTCGCCGACGGCACGCCGCTCGTGACCGGCGAGCGGCGGGGCGAGGGCTGGGTGGTGCTGTTCCACGTCACCGCCAACACCGACTGGTCGAACCTGCCGCTGTCGGGCCTGTTCGTCGACATGCTGCGGCGGACCGTCGATCTCGCGCGCGGGACGGCGGGGGCGGCGCCGGACAAGCCGTTGGCCCCGTTTGCGGCGCTGGACGGCTTGGGCCGTCTGGGCGCGCCCCCCGCGGCCGCCCGTCCGTTTGCTCAAGGCGGGCCGCCCGAGAGAATATCCCCGCGGCACCCGCCCGGATTCTACGGCACCGAGGCGGCGCGGGTGGCGGTCAACCTGTCATCGGACGTGACCGCCATCGGCCCCATCGAGCGCCTGCCGGCGAACGCCGCGAGGCTGGAGCTATCCCTCGCGCGCGCCACCGATCTGATGGGGTATCTGTGGCTCGCCTCGTTCGCGCTCCTGTTCATCGACCTGGCGGCAAGCCTCGCGCTGCGCGGGCTGCTGCCGCTTTGGAGCGGCCGGCGCGCGGCCGCCCTGGGCATCGCCTGCGCTCTGATCGCCGGCTTCGGCGCGCAGTCCCGGGCCGGGGACGACCCGCTGGGCCGCGGCGGGCCGCGCGGGGCGGACATGACCGCCGATGAATTCGCGCTTGCCGCCACTTCGGTCACCAGGCTCGCCTACGTGCTGACCGGCGATCCCGCCACCGACGAGACGAGCCGCGCCGGGCTCTCCGGCCTGTCGTGGATCGTGAACCGGCGCACGGCCGCCGAACTGGACGAACCGGTCGGCGTCGACATCGAGCGCGACGAGATTCTGTTCTTCCCGATTGTGTATTGGCCGGTGGGCGTGGAGCAGAAGACTCCCTCGCCCGAGGCCGCCGCGCGCATCAACAAGTATCTCGGGACCGGCGGCACCATCTTCTTCGACACCGGCGATCAGAAGCTGGGACCGGGGGCCACGGCCGAGGGGGCGTTCGCGCCGGCGCTTCCGGGCGCGGCGATGCTCCGGCGCATCGTGCACGGTCTGGAAATCCCGCCGCTCGTCCCCGCGCCCCCCGATCACGTGCTGACCCGCGCCTATTACCTGATGCAGGACTTCCCGGGCCGGTGGGCCGGGGGAACGCTGTGGGTCGCGGCCGAGGCGGGCGAGCGCAACGACGGGGTCTCGCCGGTCATCGTCGGCGCCAACGACTGGGCGGCGGCGTGGGCGCTCGACTCGTCGCTCAGGCCCATGTACGCCGTCGTTCCCGGCGGCGGCAACCAGCGCGAGATGGCCTTCCGGTTCGGCATCAACCTGGTCATGTACGCGCTGACCGGCAACTACAAGACCGATCAGGTCCACGTGCCGGCGATCCTGGAGCGGCTGGGCCAATGACCGAGACCGCGTTCGGACTGTCGTTTGCGCCGCTCTTTTCCTGGCCGCTCATCCTGGCGGTGCTGGCGCTCGGTTTCGCGGCCATGGCGGCGGCGGCGTTCGCGCGGCCGCGCGGGTACCTGGCGCGCCTGCTCGTGTTCATGGTGTTCGCGGTGGCGCTCGCCAATCCGACCCTGACCGCCGAGGAACGCGAGCCGCGCAAGGACATCGCCGTCATCGTCGTCGACGAAAGCCCGAGCCAGTCCATCGGCAAGCGGGCCGAGGCGGCGGACAACGCGCTCGCCAATCTGCGGCAGGATCTGGCCCGTTTCGACAACCTCGAGGTGCGCGTCGTGCACGCCGGCGCCGAGGGGGGCGGCGAGCAGGGGCTGGCCCGCGACGGCACCTATCTGTTCGACGCGCTGGACCGGGCGCTTTCCGATGTGCCGCGCCGAAGATTGGCCGGCGCCGTGATGATCACGGACGGCGAGGTGCACGACGCTCCCAAGGCGGGCGAACGGCCGCCCTTGAACGCGCCGCTTCACGTGCTGTTGACCGGCCATGAAGGCGAACGCGACCGCCGCCTGGTGGTGGAGCAGTCGCCGCGATTCGGCCTCGTCGGCCAGGACATCGCGATGACCGTGCGGGTCGAGGACGAGGGCGCGGAAGGAACGCCGGCGACCCTTCGGCTCGCCCACGACGGCGGCGCGCCCACGACCCTCGTGGCCCAGGTGGGCCAGCCGATGAGCGTGCCGCTCAGCGTCGATCACCGCGGCGAGAATGTGTTCGAGCTGGAGGTGGAGCCGGGACAAAACGAGCTCACCCTGGAAAACAACCGCGCCGTCGTGGTGGTCAACGGCGTGCGCGACCGCCTGCGCGTGCTGCTCGTTTCCGGCGAGCCCTATCCCGGCGAGCGGATCTGGCGGAACCTGCTGAAATCCGATCCTTCGGTCGATCTCGTGCATTTCACGATCCTGCGCCCGCCGGAAAAGCAGGACGGGACGCCGGTGCGCGAGCTGTCCCTGATCGCGTTCCCGATCCGCGAGTTGTTCGAGGTCAAGCTCCGGGAGTTCGACCTCGTCATCTTCGACCACTATCGGCATCGCGGGCTGCTGCCCCAGGCCTATTACGAGAACATCGTGCAGTACGTGAACGACGGCGGCGCGGTGCTGGAAGTGGCGGGCCCCGACTTCGCCAGCGAGTTCAGCCTCTACCGCTCGGCGCTGTCCAACGTGCTTCCCGGCGCGCCCACCGGCACCGTCACCGAGCGGGGCTTCCGCCCCAAGGTCACGGCCATGGGCGCGCGCCACCCCGTGACCGCCGAGCTCACAGGAGCCGGAACCGGGACCGGCGGCGCCGGACCGTCGTGGGGACGCTGGTTCCGCCAGATCGACGCCGAGGCGACGCGCGGCCAGGTGCTGATGGAAGGCGTGGACGGCCGGCCGATCCTGGTTCTCGACCGCTTCGGCGCCGGACGCGTGGCGCAGCTCTTGAGCGATCAGATCTGGCTGTGGGCCCGCGGATTCGAGAACGGCGGGCCCCACGGGGAGCTGATGCGCCGGCTCGCCCACTGGCTGATGAAGGAGCCTGAGCTCGAGGAGGAAAGCCTCACCGCCACGGTTCAGGGCAACCGGATGGAGATCACGCGCCACAGCCTGGAGCGCTCCGAGGAGCCGGTCCAGGTCCGCGCCCCTTCGGGCGCGCTGAGGCAAGTCCCGCTCACCGACGATACCGGCGGGCGCCAAACGGCGCGGATCGAGGTGACGGAACCGGGGCTCTACCGTCTTTCCGACGGCAAGCGCACGGGGCTCGCCGCCGTGGGGAGCCTGCGGCCGGTGGAATTCTCCGACGTGCGGACGACCGCGGCGCGGCTCGCGCCCGTGGCCGAGGCCACGGGGGGCGCGGTGATCTGGCTCGGCGATCGGAAGGTGCCCGAGGTCCGGCGCACGGCCCGCGGCCGCCCCGCCAGCGGCGGGACCCGCTCCGAGCCCTGGATCGGGCTGATCGCCAACGGCGACCATGTGGTCCGCGGCGTGCGCGAGGTGCCCCTGTTGCCGCCGCTCGCCATGTTGTTACTGGCCCTTGGCGCCCTTGCCCTGGCCTGGCGCCGCGAAGGGATGTAGGCTCGCCCCGTCCTGCTCGCGTTCCACGGAGGAGGAGAAACCATGACGATCGAATCCGGCACCAAGGCCCATTGCGGGGCACCTCAACACGGGGCGCCCCGGCTCGTATTCCCGTTCATGGCGCCGGTTTACTGTCTGGGGAGCTGCATCGCCTGGCCGCTGGTGCGCTTCTTCGCCGGCATCAACCTGGTGCCCCACGGCTATACGAAGCTGTTCGGCGGCGGGATGGAGCAGACCATCGCGCATTTCGCCGCCGGCGGCCTTCACCCCGCGCCGTTCCTGGCCTACCTCGTGGCCTGCACCGAGTTCTTCGGCGGGCTGATGATCGCGTTCGGGCTCCTGACCCGGTTCGCGGCCGCCGCCGCCACCATCTTCCTGGCGGTGGCGATCATCCACGTGCATTTCGCCAACGGCTTCTTCGCCATGGGCGGCGGCTATGAATATCCGCTGCTGTGGGGCGTCGTGACCTTCGCCATCTTCCTCAAGGGCGGCGGTCCGTTCTCCATCGACGCCCGGATCGGCAAGGAGCTGTGACCGGGAACGCGCTTTAGGCCGCCCCGCCGCGGCGCTCACGCGTCTTCGGCTTCTTCGGGCGGCTCGAACTCGGCCACCACGGGCGCGTGATAGGATTCCGGCGAGCGGATGCCGGTCGCGAACGCCACCAGCTCGTCTTCCAGCGCCTCGTTGTGGATCTCGGCCCGCCGGTACCATCCCAGGAACGTGCGCGACACCAGAAGGTGGTCGAGCATCACCCTCTCGCCGTGATGCAGCACCGAATAGCGCTGGGATTCCGGGATCGAGTGCTCGACCGGCACCATGACGCGGTTGGCCAGCCGTCCGTTGCCGGTGTCTTCCTCTTCGGCGCGGATGGCGCGCACCGGCGTCTCGCGGGCGCCGGCATTGAAGTCACCGCACACGGCGATCAAGGCGCCGGGGTCGGCGTCGAAAATCCGGTCGATCACGATCCGCGTCTCCAGCGCCTGGCCGGCGCGCTTGAGGATGTTGAGGAAGAATCCCTCCGCCCATCCCGGCACGCTCTTCCAGGAGAAGGCGTCGATCTTCTGCCCCGGGACGAAGGCCGCCAGCGTCGAGCGCAGGTGCAGGTTGACGACGTTGAGCCGGCGTTTTCGGCCCTTGGCGTCGGGGACCTCGATCGCGGTGAAAAGGATGGGGCGGTCGAACTTGACCGGCGCGGCTTCGGCCGGAGGCTCGGCGGTCAGCATGCGCCAATCGAGCGGGGGAACGAGATCGTGCCAGTAGGCGCGCTGCTCGACGATGGGAAAGCGACTCAGCGTCACCAGGTTATGGACGTCGGCCGGACCCTCGCCCGCCGCCGACAGCGAGCAGGCGCGCTCGAAGGAAGCGTATGGCGTGCCGTGCAGCAGCTTGTCCAGCGCCAGGAGCCGGCGCGGCCCGTGCTTCTCCGCTTCCTGGGCGTTCACCTCTTGAAGGCACAGGATATCGGCCTTAAGGCGCAGGAGCTCCGGCCGCAGCACGCGAATCCGCTCCTCGATCGAAGGCTCGAGACCCGGACGGTCGTCGAGATTCTCGAGATTGAACGTGGCGATGCGGAAGGCTCGGGTCATGTCAGCCGCCTTTGGCCGTGGATTCCGCCGCCCCGGCGGCGCGAACGCAAGCGCTAGTTTATAACGCCGCGCGTGCCGCTGCGAACGGCGGCCCTGCAGGGATGAGGCGGGAAATCGGGGTGGACGCAACGGGGCGCGGCGCGGCGCGCCAACGCGCGATCAGTGGGTATCGAGGCGGGTGACGGAGTCCGAGATGTCGCGGGCGATGGCCGCGGTGTGCTCGTCGGCCTTGAAGGCGACGCGGATGGCATTGGCCAGATAGGGGAGCAGCTTGGCCTCTTTGGCCTCGGCGGTGACGTCCGAATTCAGCAGCGACTGCATCAGCCGGGCCAGCGACTCGCACAGGTCCGACACGTGGTCGAACCGCGTGCCGGTCACGCGCCGTCCCAGGTCGCGCCCCATGTGCAGGAGGCGCGTGGCATGAGCGTCGCAATCCTTGCCGTGGAGGCCGCCACTGACGTTCGCCACCACGCGCTGGGCGAGCCAGCCTATCTCGTCCACGTCGCGAACCATCCTGCGCTCGTTGACCTCGGCCGTGGCGGCGGCGATCTCGCCGCGGATTCGCTCGTCGTCGAGGTGCGCCAGGGCCTTGGCGGCCAGCGAATTGGGGACGACGATCAATTGCGATCTCTGCCCCTCCCGCGAGATGGTGCGGCGGTCGGGTCCGACGTAATCGCTGGTCACGACGAACGATTTGCGGTTGCGGATCAGGGCCGTGATCTTCTCGGCCACGACCTTGGTCGAGACCGGCTTGATGAGCAGGGCGTCGGCGCCGGCGTCGATGACCCGCCTGGCCAGTCGCGCGTTCGCGGAACGGGACATGGCGATGATCGGGACGAACGGGTTGGCGCCCGTGTCCTGGTTTCGGACGGCACGGAACAAGTCGCACATGTTGCCGTCGATCAGGTCCACGTCGCCGATCAGGAGATCGGGCGTCTCGTCGGCCACCATCGACCAGGCTTCCGCGACCCTGCGGGTGACGCGGACCTGGCCCAAGCCCAGGTGATTAAGCCAGCTCTTGAGGTTGGAGCGAAGCTCGAGGTTCCGTTCGGCCAGCACGACGCGCACCCGGTCGAAGGAAAAGCCCTCGATCTCCGGCTTCATCGCCTGGGCGCGTTCTCGCAGGACATCGAATAACGAGCGCATGACCTCGACCGTGACGCTTGATGGCGGCGTCCGCGCTTCATTTTCGTTGCCAAATCGTTAACAATGGGTTTACCGGTGGGCCTCGCCTGGGCGCGGCGGGCGCCTTGAGACGCCTTGTTCACGCCGGTTTTCCCCGGGGCCCGGTCGGCCGCTTGGGCCCCCGGGCAGCCCTCCGGCGGCCAGCCCCGGCATCGCGGCCGGCTGGCCCGGTCTTAATCTAGGTCAAGGCCGGGGCGGGCGAACAGCCTATCATCGGTCCATGATCGAACGATGACGCTGCCGTTCCGGCCCAAGGCGGGCGTTCCGAAGGTGGAGAATCCATGCTGCAAATCGATCCCGATAAGGTCTGTTTCATCATCATCAAGGCGCGCGAGTTCGACGCCAAGGAAGAGCCGATGGAGGATGATTACGGCTCGAATGCGGCCGACGAGGGCATGCGCGAAGTCTTGGAGGACCTGCCGGATGACGCCACCTACGAGGAGCTGCGCACCTTCCTCGAAGGGCTGAACCAGGACGAGTACATCGACCTATTGGCGCTCACCTATGTGGGCCGGGGCGACTTCACGGCAAAGGAATGGGCGGGCGCCGTGACCGAGGCCAAATCCAGCCTCGACCGCAAGGTGGTCGATTACCTCCTCGGCATCCCGCTCTTGGGCGACTACCTCGAGGAAGGCCTGACCGCGCTCGGCTATTCCTGCGCCGACATGGAGAAGGAGCACCTCTAGCGTCCGTCCTGCGGGGCTTGCGGGGCTTGCGGGGCTTGCGTTTGGCTCCGCCACAGCCTAGGTCAATTCCAGGACACCGGTGCACGTTGCCGGCGCGATGAGTGCGTGCCGAGCCTTGCCTTGGGGCGACGATGCTCGAACTCGCCTACGACATGCCGCTCTACCGGCCGCCTTCGGAGGCCAACAACCTCATCATCCAGGCGACGCTGGGGTGCAGCTTCAACAAGTGCACCTTCTGCTCCATGTACAAGACCAAGGACTACGCCGAGCGCCCGCTCGAGGACGTGTTCGCCGACATCGACACCGCGGCCCGGATGTGGCCCGACGCCAGCCGCGTGTTCCTGGCCGACGGCGACGCCCTGGCGCTGCCCACCGATCGCCTGATCGCGATTCTGGAGAGGCTCGCCGACACCTTCCCCGATCTCACGCGGGTCACCTGCTACGCGCTGCCCGCCAATCTGCTGCGGAAATCGGTCGACGAGCTCGGCGAATTGCGGCGGCGGAAACTGACGCTCCTTTACTACGGCATCGAATCCGGCTCCGCCGACATCCTGCGGCGCATCCGCAAGGGCGCCTCGCCCAAGATCATGGTCGAAGGGCTGGGGCGCGCAAGAGAGGCCGGGATCAAGACCTCGTGCACCGTGATCCTGGGGCTGGGCGGACGGCGCCGCTGGCAGGACCACATCGAGGGCACCGCGGAACTGGTGAGCGAGGCGGCGCCGGAATTCGTTTCCACGCTGCAACTGATGCTGGATGGGACGACGCTCGAGGAGTTCCTCGAGGCGTTCGGCGAACCGTTCGAGTTCCAGGACGACAACGGAATATTGTTGGAGCAGGAGCGGCTCGTCTCGGCGCTGCAACCCAAGACGCCGGTGATCTTCCGGTCCAATCACGCCTCCAACGCGCTGCCCCTCGCCGGGACGCTGCCCAAGGACCGGGACAAGCTGCTGGCCGCGATCGCCACGGCCCGCGAGGCCGGGCTGGGCGTGCGGCCCCAGTGGATGCGCGCCCTCTAGCTCTTCGCCTTGCTCGCGTGGGCATGCATCCCTGCCCTTGGCCACCGGGACAAGCCGCCGCGCGACACCGAATTTCCAAACACGGTTGCAAACAATGGTCTCTCCAGAGAGCAGCAGAGATCATGTTTTTTAATGTCATTTTTCTAATATTTCCGAGGGACCATATTTCTTAATGCTATTTACATGATGTCCTGGCGAACTGTTCGAATGGTTGGCCGCGTGGATCGCGGATCGCCAAAGGAGGGCAGAACCCGTGGAGAAATTCGAATGGTCGCCGACCTTCGAGATCGGGGTGTCGGAAATCGACGACGGCCACCGGCTCTTGTTCACGCTCGCGCAACAGGTAAGCGAGGCCGTCGAAGAGGGGGATCACGAGGCCTGCCGTTCGCTGGTCGACAGTTTCTTCAAGGCGACGGAGAGCCATTTCGCGGCGGAGGAACGGTTTCTCGCCAGCAGGCGCTATCACGGCCTCGATGCGCACAAGAAGTACCACGCGTCGCTTCTGGCCAAGGCGGGCAGGCTGAAACAAGCCAGCGACAATGCGACCGAACGTGGACAGGCGACGGAGAGCTATCTGGAAGTCGTGGGCTTCCTGATCGACGACATCCTGCGCGGGGACATGTCGCTCAAATC
>JBAVNO010000021.1:0-8716 GCA_049691095.1 Alphaproteobacteria bacterium
GCCCCGATCCGTCCATTCCATCTTCGGGGCCTACACGTCGTATTCCAGGCCGAGCGCCCGGTAATGCTCGCGCCGTTCCGCCCATTCCTCGACCTTCACGTGCAGGAACAGGTGCACGCGGTGTCCGAACACCTGTTCCATCTCGGCCCTGGCGGCGGCGCCGATGGATTTGATCCTCTGGCCGCCCTTGCCGACCACGATGGGCTTCTGGCTATCGCGGGCGACGAAGATCACCTGGTCGATCCTCACGCTGCCGTCCGCAAACGGCGTCCAGCTTTCCGTCTCGACCGCCGCCGCGTAAGGAAGCTCCTGCTGGAGCTGCAGATAGACCTGCTCGCGGGTGATCTCGGCCGCGAGCAGGGATCTCGGGATGTCGGAGACCTGGTCCTCGGGATAGAGCCACGGGCCCTCGGGCAGCATGGAAACGAGTTTCGCCACCAGGTCCTCGACCCCGTCGCCCGAGACGGCCGAGATCATGAAGATGTCGGTGAACACGCCTTCGGCGTTCAGGTCCGCCGCCAGCGCCAGCAGCGACGAGTGCTTCACCAGGTCGATCTTGTTGATGGCGGCGACCGCCTTGCGCCCCGTGTCCTTCAGCCCGGCGACGATGCTTCGTGTGTCACTGCAGGCACCCTTGGCCGCGTCCACCAGCACCACGACCGCGTCCGCGTCCTTCGCGCCGCCCCAGGCGGCGGCCACCATCGCGCGATCGAGCCGCCGGCGGGGCCGGAAGATCCCCGGCGTATCCACGAACGCGATCTGCGCGCCGCCGCGGATTGCGATGCCCAGCACCCGGGTCCGGGTCGTCTGCACCTTGGGCGTGACGATGGAAACCTTGCTCCCCACGACGCGGTTGAGCAGCGTGGACTTGCCCACGTTGGGCGCCCCCAGCAGCGCGACGAAACCGCACCGCCGCCGCTCCCCGGCGTCGCCTGGCGCGACGTCAGCGTTCATCGGCGGCCGTGACCTTGGCCAACAAGGCCGCGGCGGCCTCCTGCTCGGCGGCGCGCTTCGAGGAGCCGCGGCCAAGCGCGGGCGCGAATCCCTCGACCTCGACCTCGATCGAGAACAGGGGCTCGTGGGACGGGCCTTCGACCGCCACGGTGCGGTAGACCGGGAGCGGCAGCCGTGCGCCCTGGGCCCATTCCTGAAGCGCGGTCTTGGCGTCCTGCGGGGCCTCGGGCGCCGCCTTCATGTGCGGCCCCCATTTCGCGCCGATGAAGGCGGACGCGCCCGCCAGCCCGCCGTCTTGATAGAGCGCGCCGATCACCGCTTCGCAGGCATCGGCCAGGATGGCCGGATTGTCGCGCCCGCCCGCCTCTTCCTCGCCCTTGGATAGCCGCAGATGCGCGCCGAGACCGATCTCGCGCGCCACGTCCTCCAGCGTGTCGCGCCGCACCAGAGCGGCGTAGCGGCGCGCCAGCAGCCCCTCGGGCTCATGGGGAAATTGCGTCAGAAGCAGATCGGCGACCACGAGGCCCAGCACCCGGTCGCCCAGGAATTCCAGGCGCTGGAACACGACGCCGCCCTCGCCCTTCGCCACGCTCGGGTGGGTGAGCGCAGAGTCGAGCAGGTCCGGCCGTTCGAAGCGGTGGCCGAGCGCCGTTTCCAGCTCGGCGCTGTCCGGCCGAGGCCGCCCGCCACGGGCCTGCTTCACGGCTCGACCGAGTGGAACAACCGGCTGTAGCGAAGCGCGAACGGCCACTTCCAGAACTCCCACCCGCTCGCGTCATGGAGCGAGAAGAACAGGAACTCGGCGCGGCCGACGAGGTTCTGCGCCGGCACATAGCCCACGTTCCCCAGCACCCGGCTGTCGAGGGAATTGTCCCGGTTGTCCCCCATGAAGAAATAATGGCCGGCCGGCACCTCGTAGACGCCGGTGTTGTCGAGCGGCCCGGTGTCGGTCATGTCGAGGGTCCGGTAGCTGCGTCCGTTGGGCAGGGTCTCGAGATATTGGCGCACCGGCGGCGCGAATCCGTTGCCGTTCTCGGGGACGTAGTCTTCGATCTGGCGCCGCTTCACCGCCTCGCCGTTGATGAACAGCACGCCGTCCCGGACCTGGATGCGGTCGCCCGGCAGGCCGACGACGCGTTTGATGTAGTCGGTCGCGTTGTCGCGCGGCAGCTTGAACACCACGACATCGCCCCGTTCCGGGTCGCGCCCGAAGATGCGCCCGGAGAACAGCGGCAGCCCGAGCGGAAAAGAGAATCGGCTGTAGCCGTACGAATATTTCGAAACGAACAGATAATCGCCGACCAGAAGGGTCGGGATCATGGAGCCCGACGGAATGTTGAAGGGTTCGAACGCGAAGGTGCGCACGACGAGGGCGATGAGAATGGCGTAAACCGTCACCTTGATGGTCTCGGCGATCCCCCCTGATTTGTCTTTTGCCATGACCGACCTTTGTTGAAGCGATGTCATATCGTCCGCTGCGTCCTTGTCACGATTGCCGCCCGGAGACTAGCCCGGACGCGCGCTGTTGTCGTCCCCAACCGAGATGATCACGATGGCGTGCGCCAGGGGATGGTCGTCGGCGATGGTGAGGTCGATCCTCGGGGTCAATCCGGCCGGCGTCAACTCCTGGAGCCGCCGCGCCGCCCCTCCGGTAAGCCGCAGCGTGGGCCGGCCGGAGGGCAGGTTCACCACCCCCATGTCGCGCCAATAGACGCCGTCGCGAAATCCGGTGCCGAGCGCCTTCGAGCACGCCTCCTTGGCGGCGAAGCGCTTGGCGTAGCTCGCCGCGCGCGAGGGGCCGCGGCCGTCCGATTTCGCCCGTTCGGTCTCCGTGAAGACGCGGTCCAGGAATCGGTCGCCGTACCGCGCGAGCGTCCGCTCGATGCGCCGGATGTCGATGATGTCGCTTCCCAATCCGATGATCACGTCGCGCCAAATCCCCTGTGGTCACGCGCGCCGGATCCTGACGGCTCCCGCGCGGCCCTCGTCCATGCAGGCGCGCATGCGCCGCACCGCGGCCTCGAGGCCAATGAAGATCGCCTCCGAGACCAGGAAGTGACCGATGTTGAGCTCCGCGATCTCGGTAATCGCGGCCACCGCGCCCGCCGTCTCGAAGGTGAGGCCGTGGCCGGCGTGGATTTCGAGCCCGAGCCCGGCCCCGTGACGCGCCGCGTCTTCGAGCCGGGCCAGCTCGCGTCCACGGCCCCTGGCGTCGGCGTCGCAATAGGCGCCGGTGTGGAGCTCGACTGCGGGCGCACCCGCGTCCCGCGCCGCCTCGACCTGCGCCCGGTCGGGATCGATGAACAGGGACACCCGGATGCCCGCGTCCGTAAGCGGCGCGACGAAGGACCGCAACAGCTTCGAACCCGCCGCCACGTCCAGCCCGCCCTCGGTGGTGAGCTCCCGGCGCTTCTCCGGCACCAGGCAGACGGCGCGGGGCCGGAAGCGAAGCGCGATCGCCTGCATCTCGCGGGTGGCTGCCATCTCGAGATTGACCGGGATCTCGAGCGAGCCGATCAGGCGCTCCACGTCGTCGTCGCGGATGTGGCGCCGGTCCTCGCGCAGGTGAATGGTGATGCCGTCGGCGCCGGCCTTGGCCGCCGCCCGCGCCGCCCGCAGGGTGTCGGGATAGGCGCCGCCGCGGGCGTTGCGGAGCGTCGCCACGTGATCGATGTTGACGCCAAGGCGGACACGTTCGGTCATGTCGCTTCCCTCTTGCTGCGGTCGGCCGCGCGCGCCGCAAGGCCGCGGGCCAGGCGCTTGTGCCGCACGCGCTGAAGCCGCTGGATCTCCATCCACACCAGGGCGTAGATGATGATCCACACAACCGCCCCGGTGACAAGGCTTCCCAGCGTCATCGGCACCAGGACGTCCCAAGGATATTTGATGGCGTACGACAATTCGAGATGGCGCGGAAGGGCGCGTCCGTTGTGCGTACCCATCATCCAGTGGCCGAGCCGGTAGGTCCACATCCAGATGACCGGAAGCGCCCACGGGTTTCCCACCACCGCCGTGCCGATCGCCGAGGCGATGATGTTGCCGCGGACGATCCACGCGAAGATCGCCGACAGCACGAAGTGGAATCCGACGAAGGGGGTAAAGGCGATGGCCGCTCCGCAGGCGACTCCCGCGGCGATGCTGGACGGCGAATCCTTCAGCCGCCGGACGCGGTGCCACGCATAGCGCATCGAGCGGCGCCAGCCCGACGACGGCCACAGCCACTCGCGCACGCGCCGCCGCATCGGCATCTTGATCCGGCGCTGGAACATCAGCCGCGCCCGGCCAGGGCGGTCCGCCCGGCCGTATTCTGCCGCCGGCGGTTCGCGGCCCGGACCATCGAGAGCGCAGTCACCCGCGCGCCCGCTCGACGGAATTGATCGCCGGCGTGGCACGGAGCGCGGCGATGATGTTGGTCAGGTGCTTCACGTCCTTGACCTCGATGTCGATCATCATCTCGAAGAAATCGGTCGAGCGGTTGGTGATCTTCAGGTTGAGGATGTTACCCATGTTCTTGCCGATCACGGTCGAGAGATTGCCCAGGCTTCCGGCTTCGTTGGCCAGCACCACCGCGATCCGCCCGACATGGGCCTTGTCGGAATCCAGCGAGTCCATGTCCCACGCCACGTCGAGCCAGCGCTCGGGCGTCTCGGCGTACTTCTCGAGCGTGTCGCAGTCGATGGTGTGAATGGTGACGCCGCGGCCCGTGGTGACGATGCCGACGATCCGGTCCCCCGGCAACGGGTGGCAGCAGCCCGCGAAATGGATCGCCATTCCGGGAATGAGGCCCTTGATGGGAATCGCGAACGCGCCCGCGGCCCTTTCCTTGGGCCGGGCGGCCTTCGGCTTGGCCTCCTTCGGGGGCTGCCGCAGCCCGGGGAAGACGGCGTGCACGATCTCCTGCCCGTTGTGCCGGCCCTCGCCGACGATCGCGTATATGTCCTCGACGCCGTCGCACTGGAACTTCTTCAACACGCCCTGGAGGGCCTTCTCCGAGAATTCGTGGTCCTCCTGCCGGAACGCCTTGTGCAGGATGGAGCGCCCGAGCTCGATGTATTCGGAGCGCTGGCGGGTGCGGATGAAGCGCCGGATGCGGGCCCGCGCCTTGCCGGTGACGACGAAGCGCTCCCAGGCCGGCGAGGGGGTCTGGGCCTTGGAGGTGACGATCTCGACCTGGTCGCCGTTGTTGAGCGCGGTACGCAGCGGCATCAGCCGGCCGTTGATCTTCGAGCCGACGCAGGTGTCGCCGACCTCCGAGTGCACGGCATAGGCGAAATCGACCGGCGTGGCCCCGCGCGGCAGCGCGATGAGATCGCCCTTGGGCGTGAAGCAGAAAACCTGGTCGTTGAACATCTCGAGCTTGGTGTGCTCGAGGAACTCCTCCGGGCCGGACGCCTGATCGAGGATGTCGAGCAGCTCGCGCAGCCACCGGTACTGGCGGCCATCCATGTCGGGAACGCCCTGCTTGTAGGACCAGTGCGCGGCCACGCCGCGCTCCGACACCTCGTCCATGTCGCGGGTGCGGATCTGCACCTCGATGCGCTGGCGTTCGGGCCCGATGACGGCGGTGTGGATCGAGCGGTATCCGTTGGGCTTGGGCGTGCTGATATAGTCCTTGAACCGCCCCGGCACGACCGGATAGCGGCTGTGGATGATGCCCAGCGCCTGGTAGCACTGTTCGGTGGTGTCGACGATGATGCGGAACGCCATGATGTCGGAGAGCTGCTCGAAGGCGACCGACTTGTATTCCATCTTGCGCCAGATCGAGTAGGGCCGCTTCTCCCGGCCCACCACGGTGCACTGGAGTCCGTTTTCCGCAAACGTGCGCTTCAGCTCGCCGATGATCCGCTTCACCAGGTCGCCGCCGCGCTCGCTCAGGAAGCCGAGGCGCGCGATCACCGATTCGCGGGCGTCGGGATTGAGCTCGCCGAAGGCCAGATCCTCGAGCTCGTCCTTCATCGCCTGCATGCCGATGCGCTCGGCCAGCGGCGCGTAGATGTCCATGGTCTCGCGGGCGATGCGGCGGCGCTTGTCGGCGTTCTTGATGTAATGCAGCGTGCGCATGTTGTGCAGGCGGTCGGCCAGCTTCACCAGCAGCACCCGGATGTCCTCGGACATCGCGAGCACGAGCTTGCGGAAGTTTTCCGCCTGGCGCGTCTGGTCCGACTGCAACTCGATCTTCGAGAGCTTGGTCACGCCGTCCACCAGGCGGGCGATGTTCTTGCCGAACCGTTTTTCGAGGTCGTCCAGCGTCGCGACCGTGTCTTCGACCACGTCGTGCAACAGCCCGGTGATGATGGAATCGCAGTCCAGCTTCATGCCGGCCAAAAGGCCGGCCACTTCCAGCGCGTGGGAGAAATAGGGGTCGCCGGAGGCCCGCTTCTGGGAGCCGTGGGCCTTCATGGCGAAGACGTAAGCCCGGTTCAGCGCATCCTCGTTCGCCGACGGATCGTATGCCTTGACGCGCTCGACCAATTCGAATTGACGGATCATGCCGCCCTTACCCTATGCGGCGGCTCCGCGGAGCCGCACGGGCGGTCCTGAGCCTACGGGTGGGATCGCGGCGTGGCTGACCGTCCGGCCGGCGCCCCACGAAGACGCTAGTCTTCCTTCGAATCTTTGGTCTCGCCCGCGTCTTCGCCCGCCGCCTCTTCGCCCGTCTCTTCCTCTTCCTCGCCCTCGATCTCGTCCTCGAGGTCGTCGTCGTCTTCGGCAATGGTGGCGGGCTTCGCACCCGCGTTGGCAAGGGCGGAGAGGTCCTCGGGCGTGGCCGTCAGCTCCATCAGTTCTGCTTGCGGCTCGTCGACTTCCACATGCTTCTGGAAGTTGCGGATCATCTCGTCGTGAAGGCCGTCGAGATCGATGGCGGCGTCCGCGATCTCGCGCAGCGCCACGACCGGGTTCTTGTCGTTGTCCCGCTCCACCGACAGAAGCGCGCCGGCCGAGATGTCCCGGGCGCGGCGGGCGGCGATCATGACGAGGTCGAACCGGTTGGGGATTCTCGTTACGCAGTCTTCTACGGTCACGCGGGCCATGACTGTCCAACTCCACGAATTGCCGAGTGCAAAGGATCCCGTTCGGGCAAGCACGATCGGGTGCCGTGAATATAGGTACCGGTCCCGGCCACGGCAAGGCAATTCCAAGAAGAATCGCCGTTTCCGGGGCCTCCGGCGGGCCCCGTTTACGATCGGGACGAGCCCTGATCCAGGGGCCGCGCCACCTGGTCCCCGGGCAGCGCCGCGATCAGGTCGCGCACCGACTTCCCCGTGACCGGATGGCGCCAGCCGGGCGCGACATCCGCCAGCGGCAGCAGCACGAAGGCCCGGGTCGCGAGCCTCGGATGGGGCAGCTCCGGCCATTCGCCCGGGGCCGACACCCGTTCGTCATAGGCCAGCAAGTCGAGGTCGATGACCCGCGCCTCGTTGCGGACCCGCCGCACGCGGCCCATGCCGTCCTCGATCCGGTGCAGCACTTCGAGCAGCGCGCGGGGCGACAGCGAGGTTTCCACCGCCGCGACGCCGTTCACGAACCAGGGTTGGCCGGACGGCGGGACCGGCGCGCTCGTGTACCAGCGCGAAACGCGCACCACCGCGACCCCGGATTTTGCGAGCTCATGCAAGGCCGCCTCGCAGATCTGGCGCGGCTTACCCAGCGTGTCGCTCTCCAGATTGGAGCCAAGGGCGATCAGGATCATCGCGTTAGCCCGTGTTCGCCGCCTGTTGCCGGCCGCCCTTGCGGCGGGCCGCGTTCCAGCCTACGTAAGGGTCAACCAAATGCCGCCGCCAGACGCGCTCCGCGGCTCGGCCTGCGGGCGCACCGGGCGCGTCAACAAGGATATGTCTCAGGGCGACAAACAATGATTTTCTATCCCGAAGAACGGCTCGCCATTTTCATCGACGGCGCGAATCTTTTCGCCACCGCCAAGGCCGTGGGTTTCGACGTCGATTTCAAGCGCCTCTACGATCATTTCGCGTCCAAGGGCCGGCTGGTGCGCGCCTTCTACTACACCGCGCTCATGGACGAGCAGGAATATTCGCCCATTCGGCCGCTCGTGGACTGGCTCGACTACAACGGATATACGATGGTGACGAAGCCGGCCAAGGAATTCGTCGACGCCGCGGGCCGGCGCAAGATCAAGGGCAACATGGACATCGAGATCGCGATCGACATGATGGAGATGGCGGATTCGGTCGACCACATCGTGCTGTTCTCGGGCGACGGCGACTTCCGCCGCCTGGTCGAGGCCGTGCAGCGCAAGGGCGTCCGCGTCACGGTGGCGAGCACGGTGCGCTCCCTGCCGCCCATGGCGGCCGACGAGTTGCGCCGGCAGGCGGACAATTTCCTCGAGCTTCAGGAGCTGGTCCCCGTCATCGCCCGGCTGCCGCAGGACCGGGACCCGTCACGGGACCAGGCCCGCGACCGCGACGGCGAAAACGGCCGCGACGACTCCGAGCAGGAAAGGCGCGGCCTTGGCGCCAAGGTCGCCCACTCCGCCTAGGCCCTCTCCGCCTAAGACGGGGCGCCGAGGCGTGGAAGCATCGCGGCCGCCCCACTCCGGCAGCCGGGATATGTCCGCCGGGCCGTCCCCCGACTGCCGGCTGTGCCCCCGCCTGGCGGCCTTCCGCGAAACCAACCGTACCGCCCATCCCGACTGGCACAATGCGCCGGTGCCCTCCTTTGCCCCCGGTCGCCGGGGCGAGCCGGTGCGGCTTCTGGTCGTCGGGCTGGCGCCGGGGCTCAAGGGCGCCAACCGGACCGGACGCCC
>JBAVNO010000022.1:0-5318 GCA_049691095.1 Alphaproteobacteria bacterium
CAGGAGGGAATCGGCGGGGCCCTGGGGCCCGGCCTGAACGGGAGGGTGGGAGAAGAAACCAGCGCCGCGGCCGGCGTATGGAACGCCACCGGCGTATACCCGCGGGGGCCGGAGATGGCCACCGGCATGACGGGGGCCGCCGCGATGGGCCGCACGATCTGGCACAAGACGCAATGGTGGCACGTGCCCCCGGTCCGGTGGCTTCCATCGTCGGGGCGGCCTTGCGCCCCGGCGTCGTGGCCGGCATGCGCCGCGCAGATCTCGCCGAACGCGCCCGCGGTCCAGGGCGCTTGGGTTTGGGCTAGGGTTTGGGCTTCGGCTTGGGCTTGGGCGGGGGCGGGAGCCATGCCCATGGGCGCGGCCGCGCGCGCGATCAGCGCGAGACCGATGCCGAGGCTCGCAACCGTGTTGAAATACCGCTGGAACATGTCAAACTTGACGACTGGCCCCGCCCGACCCCGCGGATGCCGCAAACCTTAGAGGCATCAGGCGGTCGCGGCAAGGCCCGTCCGGCAGCGCGGAAGCGGGCGCTACAAAGGGTACGCCACAGACGTCAAGCGACGACGCGCGGGAGGGACGACATGAGCCGAGCCTTCGTTAAGGAACAGGACGACGACCGCGCGGGCGACGATCAACCCGATCTGCCCGAGAGCACGCATCCGAACTATGTGACGCCCGCGGGCCTCGCGGACCTGAAGGCGCGGCTCTATGAGCTCGAGACCGAGCGCGCCCGGCTGGGCGAGGACCCCGAGCCGCCCGAGGACAAGCTGGCGCTGGCCCAGGCCGAACGCAAGATTCGCTATCTCTCCCATCGCATCGAGCACGCGATCCCGATCGATCCGGCCGCGCAGCCGAAGGACGAAGTCGCCTTCGGCGCCATCGTCCGCGTCGAGGACGAAGACGGCGCCAAGCGGGAGTACGAGATCGTGGGCGAGGACGAAGCGGACGTGGCGAACGGCAAGGTGAGCTGGGTGTCGCCGCTGGCCCGGGCCCTCATGGGCGCCAAGGTCGGTCAGACGGTGACCTGGAAGCGACCGGCGGGCGACGCCGAGCTGGAGGTTCTCGCCATCCGCTACCGGACGTGACGGCGCGGTAACGCATGGCGGCGCGGCGCCGGTTCGCCTTTGGCGGTCGTCTCCCGGCGGTCGTGCCCCGCAGCGCTGCTTATTGCGCCTCTGGGTGCGCCTTCTTCCATTCCTCGAGCCGACGCTTGTTCTCCTCCTCCCAGGCGCGCAGGCGCTCTTCGTTCTGTTTTGCCACGTCGCGCTGGAGCTTTTCCTGCTCCTGCTGGACGCGGAGTTGTTCCTGCGCGTTCAACTGACCGGCCATCTCGTCGGGGTTGACCGGTCCGGCACCGGTTTGTGCCGCGACCGCCATCGGGGCCAGGAAGATCGCGGCAGCGATGATGAAGGGTGCCCGTCGACGCATCGTGTGTCTCCCTCTGCAGAACGCTGATTCCTTCGGCGCGGGGCGGCCCGCCGCCGTTGCCGCAAGGATTGCACGCCGCGCCGTTTTACGCAAAGGCCGGGAATCGCGCCCCGGCGCCGGCCCGCCTTGATCCCGGCCGTTCATTTCGACTAGCGTCGTTTGCGGGGCTGCCTCGTTGGCGGCCGATGTTTGCCACCGGCGGGCGCCAGCGTGACGGAACCCATGAGCGATCCGAAGACCATGCCGCCGGAGGGATGGGTACGGGTCCGTCGCGCCGCCGACGGGCTGAGCATCGAATGCGGCGGCTCCTGGATCACCGAAGCGGCCGCGGCCCTGGATGCGGCCCTGCGCGGCCTCGATCTTGCCGGCGCCGCCCGGGCCCGGATCGATCTTCGGTCGGTCACCGACTTCGATACCGCCGGCGCGTGGCTTGTCCGCCGCACCGAGGGAGAGCTCAGCCGGCGCGGCGTGCGCGTCGAGGTCGGCGGCGGCACCCTGGCTCAGACGGCCCTTCTCGCCACCGTCGCCAAACACGAGATTCCGATGCCGCCGCCGCCGCAGCACCGGCTCTATCTTCTCGTCTTGCTGGAGCGCATCGGCAAGGCCACGCTGGACGCGCTCGCCATCGGCCGCGACCTGCTCAATTTCCTCGGCCTGTCGGTCGTCACCGGCGTTCGCGTCCTGATGCATCCGTCCCGCATGCGGCCCGCCTCGATGGTGGTCCACATGGAACGCACGGGACTCGATGCGATGCCGATCGTGGGCCTGCTCGCGTTCCTGATCGGCGTCGTGACCGCGTATCAGGGCGTGGACCAGCTGACGCGATTCGGCGCGCAGATCTTCACCGTCAACATCGTCGGCATCGGCGTCCTGCGCGAGATGGGCATTCTGATCACCGCCATCATCGTGGCCGGCCGCTCGGGAAGCGCCTTCACGGCCCAGATCGGCACCATGAAGGTCAACGAGGAAATCGACGCCATGCGCACGATGGGCCTCGATCCGGTCGAGGTCCTGGTGTTGCCGCGCATCATGGCGCTGGTGCTGGTGATGCCGCTCCTGACCTTCTTCGCCGACCTCATGGGGCTGTTCGGCGGCGCGGTCATGGCCAGCGTGTCGCTGGACATCACGCTGGTTCAGTTCGCGCGCCAACTCCGCGCCGCGGTGTCGATCTCGTCCTTTTGGGTCGGGATGACCAAGGCGCCGCTGTTTGCCCTCGCCATCGCGCTGGTCGGCTGTTTCGAGGGGTTTCGCGTCGGGGCCAGCGCCGAATCGGTCGGCCAACGCACCACCGCCGCGGTCGTCGAATCGGTGTTCCTGGTCATCGTGCTCGATGCCTTTCTCTCCATCTTCTTCTCGGCGATCAACTGGTGACCATGGCGGGCGAGACGATCATCGAGGTGACCGGGCTTCGCACCCAGTTCGGAGACCAGGTCGTGCACGACAATCTCGACTTCTCCGCCGAGCGCGGGGAGATCATGGGCATCGTCGGCGGCTCGGGCAGCGGCAAGTCGGTCCTGCTCCAGACCATCATCGGGCTGAGGCGCCCCACCAAGGGCCGGGTCCGCGTGCTCGGCCACGACATCGGCACGCTCGGACCCGAGGAGATGCGCCAGTTGGAGCGCCGCTGGGGCGTGCTGTTCCAGAGCGGCGCGCTGTTCAGCTCGCTCACCGTGGCCCAGAACATCCAGCTGCCGCTGAAGGAGCATCTGGCGGTGCCGTTCGAGCTTCGAGCCGAGATCTGCGCCATCAAGGTCGCCATGGTCGGCCTGCCGCCGGAGGCGGCGCACAAATATCCCTCCGAGCTGTCCGGCGGCATGAAGAAAAGGGCCGGGCTGGCCCGGGCGCTGGCCTTGGACCCCGAGATCCTGTTCTTGGACGAGCCCACCTCGGGGCTGGACCCGATCGGGGCGGCCGCCTTCGACAGCCTGATCCGCGGGCTCCAGCGGTCGCTGGGGCTGACCGTGGTCATGGTCACCCACGATCTCGACAGCCTCAAGGCCGTGTGCGACCGCATTTCCGTACTGGTCGACAAGCGTGTTAAGGTCGGGACGCTCGAGACGCTCATGCGCGACCCCCATCCCTGGATACAGGAGTATTTTTGCGGTCCGCGGGGACATGCCGCGCTGGCCTCGGCGTCCGCCGGCGGCCCTGCCGCGGCACGGAACGGTTCGTAGATGGAAACGCGCGCAAACTACATCTTCGTCGGCGTGTTCGTCATCGTGCTGGTGACCGGGCTTCTCGTCTTCGCGCTGTGGCTGGCGAAGACGCAGTTCGAGGTCGAGGTCGCCCGTTACGACATCTATTTCACCGGATCGATCACGGGGCTCAAGAACGGCAGCGTGGTGAGCTACCGCGGCATCTCGGTGGGCCAGGTCGTCGATATCGAGATCGACCCCGAGAACATCGACCGCGTGATCGTGACCATCGAGGTCCAGGCCCGCACGCCCGTTCGCACCGACACCGTCGCCAGCGTCGAGATCCAGGGCCTGGCCGGCGTTCCCTACATCCTGCTCTCGGGCGGAACGCAGGCCGCGGCGCGCCTGGTCGCGACGGAGGGGCAACGCTATCCCGTGATCGCGTCGGTTCCCTCGCGGATCGAACAGGTGCTGGCGGGCGCACCGATGACCGTGGAGAGAATCAACGTCCTGCTCTCGCGCGCCAACGAGCTCCTGAGCCCCGAAAACCGCGAGGCAGTCGCGAACACGCTTCACAATCTGAACACCGTCTCGGATGCGCTGGCCGCCCGCTCCGGCGATTACGAGGCGGTGGTGCGCGACGCGACGGCCACGCTCGCGAACCTGCGCGACGGCAGCGCCGCGCTCGAACGTCTGGCCGAGAAACTCGAGGCCGACAGCACGCGCCTCACCGAGCGCGCCGACGCGACACTGGGCACCATCGGGCAGGCCGTCACCAACGTGGACAGTTCGGTGACGTCGGTCCGCGCGGACATCAAACCGGTTCTGGAAGAGATGCGGGAAACCGCGGCCTACGCCAAGGATGCCGCCAAGCAGATCGACGACATGGTGGCCGAGAACCGGCCCCCGCTTCGCGATTTCTCGTCGTCCGCGCTGGTGGAGCTGGTATCGCTCTTGTCCGAGACGCGCCAGCTGGTGGGCAATCTGAACCGGCTCACGGCCGAGATCGAGCGCGACCCGGCGCGGTTTTTCTTCGGCAGCAAACAGGAAGGCTATGAAACGAACAAGCGCTGACGGCGCGCGGCGCCGGTTCCTTGGCCTCTTGGCCGCGGCCCCGCTGGTACCGCTTGCGGGCTGCCAGGCGTTGAACGCCGGCCAAGGGCCGGCACCCGATCTTTTCCGCCTCACGCCCAAGGCCGATTTCGCCGCCGACCTGCCGAAGGTCTCGTGGCAGCTCCTGGTCGAGAGCCCGGTGGCGCCGGGCGGCCTCAACACGACGCGGATCGCGCTGCTTCACAGCCCGACGCATCTCGAATACTACGCGGGCTCGGACTGGATCGACCGCCCGCCGGCGATGGTGCAAACCCTGATCATTCAGTCGTTCGAGAACTCGGATCGCATCGTGGCGGTGGGGCGCGACGCGCTCGACCTGCGCGCGGATTACGTGCTCCGGTGCGACATTCGCGACTTCCAGACCGAGTACTTCCACGGCGGCCGCCCGGTCGCCCACGTCAGCCTCAACGCCAAGCTGGTCGCCCTGCCGCGCCGCACCATCGTCGCATCCGCGTCCTTCGAGCACAGCGCGGAGGCCGGAGCCGACCGCATCGTGGACCTCATCGCCGCCTTCAACGAGTCGCTGGGCCATGTGCTCGGCGAGCTCGTCGCCTGGACGCTGAAGAGCGGCGAGGCCGACCGCACGGCGTCGTAACGGCGGCCGATGCCGGCCGGGCCGCCCCCGCTGACGCAGTCTTCCGG